>JAUUVE010000056.1 GCA_030589715.1 Desulfobacteraceae bacterium
AGATTTAAAGAAGCACCCCGCGCCTGCAATTGAAGCGTTGCCCAACTACCAGAGGCCAAGCCTGGTGGCCTGGTTGGAGGAAGGGGGAAGAGCTGGCAGCGATAGCCTGCGTGTGGGCGACCTGATGGATCTGGGGTTTGATCCTACGCGTCTAAAGGAGATTACTGTGGGAAATGAACCATTCATATTCGAGCGAATTCAGGCCAGGCAACTCCCCGAATTGGAAAAAAAGAAGGGGTTGCTGGAACAACTGGCATCAAATATTTCAGGCGCAAGTGTCAAAAAGGCCAGGCTGAGAATCAATCCCCCATTGCTGACAATCAGGGACAGGGGAAACGCCTATGTGCTGCGTCGCAAGGTGGACGGCATTCACTGGGAAGAGGCCGTGGAACAGCTCCAGACCTCCCCCCAGCTCAAGGGCATGAATGAGCACATGAAATTGGACAGGCTCGTTCGTGCAACTGTCAGGGAGGCCAGGGAGGTGATATCGGGACATGTGGGAGAGCCAGAAGAATGGCCCATAGATCCACTCACCCTATTTGTCTCCTGGGACCTGGAAAACAATCGACCCAGACTGATGATTGATTTCGCCGGCACGTCCCTTGAATCGGTATGGGCCGCATAGTTTTGTAATTCAGTCGAATTTTGTGCTATGCTGATGGGGCTATACTGAGGTCAGACCGCAAAAGTTTTCTTACCGTAAATCATGGGGTCTTCAGAAAGGGGCACTCAATGAATTTTCAGAGGATTTTCGAACCAAAATCCATGGCCGTCATTGGCGTCTCTTTGACCAATGATCGCCACCCGGCCAATGTAATCTATAACAAGAATCTGCTACGTTATCCGCTGAAGGTCTTTCCGGTAAATCCCAAGGGGGGAATCCTGCAGGGAGAGGATGTATATACTCAGATATCTGAGATACCGGAAAAGGTTGATCTTGCCGTGGTCGTCGTACGCGCCGAACAGGTTCCGGATGTCTTAGATGCATGTATTCAAGCCGGGGCGGGCGGTGCGGTGGTGATTTCCGGGGGATTTGCTGAAAGCGGCAGGGGGGACCTTCAGGATCGCATGGTAGCCCTGGGCCGAGAGGCGGGATTTCCCTTTATTGGTCCCAATTGCCTGGGAATCTATTCCCCTTCATATGTGGATACATTTTTTCTCCCCAGTGAGCGACTGGTGCAACCTGCTTCCGGAAACGTTGCCATTGTCAGCCAGAGTGGGGGCATCTTGGTAGACCAGATGCTCAATTTCTCAAGTGAGGGTGTTGGACTCTCTCTGGCGGTGAGCATCGGGAACAAGGCGCTTATCAAAGAAGTAGACCTCCTGAGCTATTTTTCCAAGGACCCTAAGACAGATGTTATCGCCTTTTATGTGGAGGGTTTTGGGAAAAGTGAGGGCAGAGATTTTGTCTTGGCTGCCAGTGAGTGTCCAAAACCGGTCATAGTCATGAAGTCCGGCAAGAGTCCCGAAGGGGGTCGAGCCGTTTCCAGCCACACCGCCTCGCTCGCGGGTGACTACGAGGTCTTTTCTCAGGTGCTTTCGCAATATGGCGTTGTTGAGGCCAGGAACCAGTTTGAACTGGTCTCCTTTTGTGAGTCCCTTGGATGTTATAGGACATCAGTAAAGGGCCGGATAGGGATCATCACCGGTAGTGGCGGGCACGGGGCAATGGCCGTGGACTGCTGTTACCAAAACGGACTTTCAGTACCCCCCATTCCGGAAGATTTGCAGGAGGAGATAAGGGGGGCGCTATCCAGGAGCGTCGGCCCCATTGCCTCCCTAGGCAATCCTATTGACCTTACAGGCAGTGCAATGGATGACGATTTTGTTGTAGCTGCGGAATACCTGAGCAGGGCACCGGACATAGACTGCGTGATGATGTTGCTCTTGCCCTATATACCGGGAATAACCTCTGACCTGGGGGCCAGATTGAGCCATGTTGTTCGCAGGGAAGGTAAGCCCCTGGTGGCCTACGTACCCCATGTGGACAAATATAGTATGTTAATCGAGGGATTCGAATTAAACCGTGTGCCTGTATCACCCGCCATTGAAGGGGCAGTGCTTATGGCCGAGGCCATGAGGAGGTGGAAACCATGCTGACACAAGAGATGAAAGGGATTCTTGCGGCCTCAAAAAAGAGAGGGTGGGTCCTTGAGCCTGGAGCCAAACGTCTATTGGGCCTTGCAGGGCTGGCGATCCCTGAATTCAAGTGGAGCACCAGTTTGGATGAGCTGCTTAACTTCGCCCAGGAGATCGGCTATCCTGTAGTAGCCAAGGTAGTCTCTCCCAAGGTGCTTCACAAGACAGATTCAGGCGGAGTGGTGGTAGGCATTGAGGATGAGACGGGACTGAAACAGGCCTTTGGGAAACTTAGCGCCCAGGAGGGATTCGAGGGGGTGCTTGTCGAGGAGATGCTTGCTGGGGTGGAGCTGATTATTGGTGCCAAAGTGGATTACCAGTTTGGGCCGGTTATACTCATGGGGCTGGGGGGAACGGGTGTGGAGATATATCGGGACACGACCCTAAGGATGGCCCCGCTCACCCGGAATGACGTGGAGTCGATGATCAGAGGCCTCAAGGCCCATGAACTGCTCGAAGGTTACCGAGGCTCGGAACCTGTGAGTTTAGAGGAGCTGACCCGCATGCTCCTGGCCTTTTCCGGCCTTGTTATGGAAATCGAAGAGCAGTTCGAATCCATTGATCTGAATCCGGTCATGTGTTCTTCGGACGGATGCGTTGTGGCAGACGCCAGGATCATGCTAAAGGGGTAAACGGGCTGCCGGGGGTGAGGTATCCGGCATATTCCACAAGTGTATAGGCAGCAGGTTCAAAAATGGGAAGTCTTGAAGGACGTAGGGGCCAGGTAAGGCATGACACAAGAAAAAACAGTTAGGTGCATCCTCTCAATTTTTTTGATGAGCTTTTATTTTTCCTGTGGCCGGCATGACATCCTAAAGGAACGAACAGACAGGATTGTCATGGAACCTGCCCGCTCGTGCCTTAACTCCCATTTGTTTCTTCAACCATGTCGTGAACTGACCCAATAACCTGTTCTTTCCATGTATTCTCAGGTCTTGCATGGCAGGCGGGTGAAACCACGAATGGCAGCGCGGGTGGGTATCATTCTATTCCCATGCCTTCTCCATTCAGAACTCACGAATCAACGGTTCAGACCTGCCTGTGCCGGAGTCACGGCAGACAGGTTTTCGGTGAACCCTGTCGAAGATCCCGCCCAATGCGGGGAACCCCTGGCCCAGACCGATCATCGGCACTATATATGCGAAAAGTATAGTCTAAGCCTACGCAAGTACAGGTTTGGAATCATGCAACGAGTCGCACCAGGGCGGGCTTTGAACCTCTGAACCCGTAAACGGTTACATATCCTCTAAGAAGACCTAAGCGGTTAATCCATTCACAAGAATAGAGCGGGAAGTGAGCACATTTATTACCGAAACATTAAAGACCCCCGTGATCGCGGATGCTGATGTGGTGGTTATGGGGGGAGGACCTGCCGGCGTGACAGCCGCTATTGCAGCAGCACGACTGGGTGCCGATGTAATTCTAATTGAGCGATGGGGACATCTTGGGGGGCAGGCCACTGGCGGACTCGTGATTGAATTCTTTGGGGCCTCGGACGGCGCAACCCACGAATGGGGACGCAAGATAAAGGCAGGGCTATATGAAGAGTGTCTTGAACGTCTAAGACCTTACGCTGCTGTTACTCGTTTCCCTGACGTGCTGATTCATCCTGAGTATCTCAAATTGGTTTACCAACAAATGATCATGGAAGCCGGTGTAAAGCCGATGACACACTCAATAGCGGTTAGCGCAACAATCGAGGATGACAAAATTGCCTCGGTACAAGTGGAAAACAAGTCGGGACGAGGTGCGGTCTTAGGCAAGGTATTTGTGGATGGTACCGGTGATGCTGATTCAGCCAAATGGTGCGGTGTGCCTTATGAGTTGCTGTCAGCGGATCAGTTGAAGCCGGTTACGATGGTTTACCGTTTTGGTAACGTTGATATAAAGCGAGCACAAAAATTTAAGAAAGAAAATCCGCAGGAATATGCAACAGTCGTGGAACAATCAAAGGAGGAGCTCGGGTTCTCGCTGGCATGGAATCCTACAATGAACAAGGGAGAGGTGTGGACAGACGAGGCTCACATATTCGGTATAGATTGCAGCAAGGCGGAAGACATGATGAAATCAGAGTTCTGGGGGAGAGAACGAGCTGTTGCAGCATTTGAATTTTATCGAAAGCATGTGCCGGGGTTTGAAAAAGCGACTTGGGTGGATACAGCACCGCAGATGGGAACGCGGGAATCCCGCCGTATTCGCGGCGTGTATTGGTTGACATCCGAAGAGTGCGAAACTGGTCGGATGTTTGAAGATACAATTGTGTTGAATCCATTCCGTCCCAGAGGCTCTGGCCATATATTTGCAATCCCATATCGTTGTCTGGTGCCCAAAGCCGGGCCGAAGAATTTGCTTTTTTCAGGGCGATGTATCAGTGTGGCTCATGATGTCTTAGACTGGATGCGTGAGATCCCAAGCTGTGCTTGTCTTGGGCAGGCGGCCGGCACTGCGGCTGCGCTGGCGCTAGAGGTCAAATGTGACGTCGGTGCTGTGGATACCACGCGTTTGCGAACGACGCTTGTGGATGCTGGTGCCATCTTGGAGGTATAACATCTGCCAGCTGTTCCACCACCTCTCTTTTCAAGGAATCTTCCGATCCGACCCCACATGCCTTGATGTCCTTGGCAGTAATAAGTTGCTTTAGTAATGGTGATGCAACGGGGAGGCCGAGATCAAGTCTTTGATCATCCTTCTACCTTGCTTATGATTTTAAGAGAAAGTAATATGCCTTTGTAATAGGATGTAAGCGATGTGAAAAGGTAGGCGTTTGGAAACCCTAGATCAAAATGTCATGGGGAATGGACTGAAATATTACGTCTATTTTGATGCCTATGAGCACCCAAGGCGCGCAATTGACGAAGAAGAACTCGCCGAAAAATACAACGGCAATCCTGATGAGTTCCTAAGGGCCATGTGTGAATTGGCCAAGGCTGGCAAGATCGAACATGCAAATGGGCATATAATTATGCTTACATTTGATAACCGAGGCGAGCTAAATGATTACCTTGACTCTCTTGGTGACGAGATAGAAGGGTTCTATGGGGGTGAGGCACAATCCCGGCCATATAATTTTTAAATCAGTTCTGAAGGTGTTTACATTCGATTCTTATTAACTTAACCGGCTGAGCCGTAATTGAGAATTGCGAATCGAGGGATTTTGGAATCGAATTTATTGTGCCTAGAAGGATCCCTTAATTCCTCAATCCCTAAATCTCTCAATCTCTCAATCTCTCAACCAAGAGGAGCGCGTTGACCGTGTCCGATACACCTTACTTGAATTTGCGTAAATTCCTGAATCAATTTCCATTGGGTTTCCCCGAGACACCCTCTGGCATTGAAATAGAGATACTCAAAAAACTCTTTACGAAAGAAGAGGCCGAGATGGCGGTACTATTGACGCCCTTGCCAGAGGAGGCTTCACAAATCGCCAAGCGGACAGGATTGAATGAGGAGGTCTTGGAAGAGAAACTGGAATCAATGTCGAAACGAGGCCTTATCTTCCGGATTCGACGAAATGGCAAGGCCTCATACAGTGCCGCGCCCTTCATGATAGGCCTATATGAGTATTCAGTGAAAAGGATGGATAAAGAGCTTGCCAGGCTCTGCAAAGAATATTACGAGACAGCCTATCTGGAGGAGATGGGCGCGAGCAATGTGCCTGGCTTTAAGGTCATTCCCATTGAAAAGAATATTGCCGCAGATTTGGTACTCCTTCCATTTCACAAGATCAAAGAAGGTATAAAGAGCGCAAGGAGAATTGCCGTCACCGATTGTGTCTGCCGTAAAGAAGCGCATCTGACCGGTGAGGGGTGTAATCATCCTTCCGAAACTTGCCTCAGTTTTGGTGTCGCTGCGGAATACTATATTGAGAACGGCACGGGCCGGAAAATCACGACCGAAGAAGCCATAAGAATCATCCAAGAGGCTGATAGGGCCGGCCTGGTACATGCCGGAGCAAATACCAAACACCTTTCAAATATCTGCAATTGCTGCCCATGTTGCTGTGCCTCCATGAAGGGGATAACAAAGAGAGGGCACGATAAACACAAGTACATGAATGCGCTTTTTGAGGCCGTAATAGACGAAGAGGAGTGTATTGGTTGCGAAGAATGTGTTGAACGCTGCCCTGTTGGGGCTATCTTGGTGGAGGATATGGCTGAGGTGGAAAGAGAAAGATGTCTTGGATGCGGCCTTTGTGCAAGTACTTGTCCTAGCGAGGCAATCACCTTGAACCTCAGGGAAGACAGGATGGAGCCGTTTGATAAGGTCCTCGACATGGGTATGGCCATCTTGGAAGGCAAAAAGAGTATCCACGCAGGAAAGCCGTAACCCGGATAAACCGGCTCCCCACCTGAATTCATTAAATCACCTCATAAGTTGTTGGTAAGTCAAACAGAGCAAAATTCCTTAAATTTTCGATATTCCGGTTTATCCGGGTTAGAGGAGAAATAGTCGATAATGAACGTTGGCAGTTTTCTGGACATTGCGGAAGCCCGCTTTCCGGATAAGTTGGCGGTGATCTCTGAGGAGCGAAGGTTTACTTACAGGCAGGTCAAGGAGCGCGTCCAGAGGCTCATGACCGGCCTGGCCAAGCTGGGTGTAAAAAAGGGCGACCGTGTGGCCACCCTGATGTGGAATAGCCCTGAGATGATGGAGGTCAACCTGGCGGCTATCCGATTGGGGGCGATCTTCACCCCACTAAATTACCGGCTGAAGGGGCCTGAACTATCCTTTGTCGTTGAAAACGCACACCCTACGATACTTGTGACCGATGATACATGCCAGGATATGGCAGGTCAGGTCGTGGCAGACGTCTTAGGCCGCGAGCGGATGTTTACCACCTCCTCGAGATCGAACAGCCACTTCAGACCCTATGAGACCCTTGTGTCAAAGAATGAACACTACAAAGGGTCAGTAGCCTCTAGTGGCGGGGATGCCTGTCAACTCCTCTACACCTCAGGGACCACAGCTAGGCCCAAAGGGGTCATCTTGAGTCACGAAAACGTTATCTGGAACGCCTTCAACATGATCCATGCCCGACGCGATCGGCCCGATGACGTTTCCCTGGTGGTGGGGCCCCTGTTCCATGCAGCAGCCCTTAACAGCCATTATATCCCCCGCCTGGCGCTGGGCGCCACCATGATTATCATGACCAAATTCGATCCAGGCCTGATGATGGATCTGGTCCAGAGCGAAAGGGCCACGGTGGTCCCCGGCAATCCCACCCTTTTTATTATGCTGCTGGAGCATTGCGCCTCCAGGGAATTTGACACATCCTCAGTGACTACCCTAACTTCCGGGGCCGACAAGCTCCCGGATCATATCAAGAAGGCACTTATGGACTTATTTCCCCGCGCCGAAGGTGTCTTTGACATCTATGGCCTGACAGAATGCGGTCACTGTGTCAGCTGCCTTGATGCCAGGGACTCCTTGCGAAAGACCGCCTGTGTGGGGCCACCACTCCCCTTCGTGCAGGTGAGCTAGCTTAACAATGAGGGACACCAGGTTGGGGTGGGTGAGCCGGGGGAGGTGGTCGTCCGGGGGGCAAATGTGATGAAGGGCTATTATGGCCTGCCCGAGGAGACTTCCAAGGTCATCAGGGATGGCTGGTTTTATTCAGGAGACCTGGCACGGGCGGATGAGGAGGGGTTTCTCTACATAGTGGATCGGAAAAAAGATATGATAGTGACCGGGGGCGAGAATGTCTCGGCCAGAGAGGTGGAAGAGGTGCTTTTCGCCCACCGGGCCGTTCTCAAGGCGGCGATCTTTGGCCTTCCTGACCCAAAGTGGGGAGAGAAGGTTGTGGCGGCAGTGATCCTTCGCAAAGGTCACGAGGCCACCCCTGAGCGACTGCAGGCCTTTCTCAAGGAGAGGATTGCAGGGTACAAAGTACCCAAGGAAGTATTCTTCAGAGATCAGTTCCCGGAAACCGGAGCCGGCAAGGTCCAGAAGAACATACTCAAGAAGGCCTATACACCAATCGAGGAATCAAAACCTGAGCACCTTCCCATCAACGGGGATGAATAGCCGGTCAGCCCCTATGCCTTCCCTTTCAGCCAGGGCCCTGAGGTCAGCCCTTGAGACTGTCCCGTGGTCCAGGGCCTCCATGTGTGTGGCCACAACAATGGCCTTGGGTGCAGCTTGACAAAGTGCAATGGTCTGTTCTGCATCCATAACTATGGGATCGCTTTTGGAAAGCTTTGCACCGCTAGAGTGGGTCAAGATGATATCCGGTTGAATGTCCGTAACGACCTGCCGCACTTCATCACACAATATGGTATCGCCTGCCCAGTAAAGAGTAGGTTCACTTTCAGCCTGAAGAACATACCCTGACACATTTCCCATCTTTCCAGCCCAAGTACCCATGCCGTGTCGACCCTGTGTGCGAGTCAGCTTTATGCCCTGCCATTCCGTGACTTGGTCAACGGGAGTAACAGAATGGAAACCCTTTTTCCTGAGTCGCTCTTCATCTCCCGGCTGGCAGAGGATCGGCATGTCTTTGGAGAGCATATCCTGTGCCGCCGGGTCAAAATGGTCTATATGCAAATGGGAGAGAAGGACCATTTCAATACCATCCACAACATCCTGGGCCGGGATCGGCAAATCAGAAATGGGATTAGGAGATATGCCGGCAAACGAGTCAAACTCATGTTTCTGAGATAGCATAGGATCGGTGAGAAAGAGCCTTCCTGTGTAAGTAATCCGTAATGTCGCGTTACGTATCTGTTGAATCTCCATGACTTCCTCCACTCCCCAAATCCCTGCAACCCGCAACCCGCAACTCGCAACTCGCAACCAACAACCCCCAACACCACTACTCAAAATAATTCTTCACCTCAAACCCCTCTCTTCTGCACAGGACATCCCTCTCTGCCTCTCGAAGGTCTTGGGCAACCATTTCCGTCACCATCTCTTCAAATGAGATCTTCGGTTCCCAACCAAGCTCTTTCTTTGCCAGGCTGGCATCGCCCAGCAGTGAGTCCACCTCTGTGGGTCTGAAATATCTGGGATCAACCGCCACAATGCATCTCCCTGTCTTCTGATCATACCCTTTTTCTTCAGCCCCTTTCCCTTCCCACCGGATATCAAATCCAAGCTCCTTTGCGGCGACGGCAACAAAATTCCTAACAGAACGCTGGCTGCCTGTTGCGATTACGTAATCCTTGGGGACCTCCTGCTGGAGCATAAGCCACATCATCTCAACGTAGTCACGGGCATGGCCCCAGTCGCGTTTACTCTACAGGTTCCCCAGATAAAGACACGCCTGAAACCCAAGGTTGATGCGGGCCCCTCGACGGGTTATTTTTCGGGTATCGAACGTATCCCCCCGTATGGG
>JAUUVE010000186.1 GCA_030589715.1 Desulfobacteraceae bacterium
GCTGATGCTCCAGAGGAACCGGGACCTGACCAGCAGGAAACTGAGGTAGACATGGCTGATGCTCCAGAGGAACCGGGACCTGACCAGCAGGAAACTGAGGTAGACATGGCTGATGCTTCAGTTGGAACTGGGGAGGAGGATGCGCAGGAAACTGATAATTTTGGAAAGTTATACGAAGAAAGCCTCAAGAGTATCCAGGAGGGAGAGGTCCTCAAAGGGGAGATCGTTCAAATAGACAAGGAATATGTCTTGGTTGATATCGGATACAAGTCAGAGGGCCAAATACCCCTGCAGGAGTTTATAGAGCCGGAAGGCAATCTCACGGCCAAGGTAGGCGACAAGATAGAGGTCCTCCTGGAGAGGAGAGAGGATGATGAGGGTTTCATTAGGCTCTCCAAGGAAAAGGCCGCCAAGATCAAGGTCTGGGATCAGATCAGGGAAATCTATGAGAAAAACGGGACTATCAAGGGCACGATCATTTCGCGGGTCAAGGGAGGGCTGGCCGTTGATATCGGCCTTCAGGCCTTTTTGCCAGGCTCTCAGGTTGACCTAAGGCCCATAAGGGATATGGATGCCCTAATAGGCACCGAGCATGAATTTAAGATAGTAAAGTATAACAAGCGTCGAGGTAATATAGTACTTTCCAGGAGAGCCATACTGGAGGCGGAACGGGTGGCCCTGAGGGAACAGACCCTCAATCTCATTGAGGAAGGAACGGTTCTTGAAGGTGTAGTCAAAAATATTACCGATTATGGGTTATTTATAGACCTGGGCGGTATCGACGGCCTTGTCCATATTACTGATATGTCCTGGGGCAGGGTGGGGCATCCCTCAGATGTGCACCAGGTCGGGGACGAGATCTCTGTCAAGGTCTTAAGTTTTGACAGGGAAAGGGAAAGGGTATCGCTTGGTATCAAACAGCTGCTCGCTGATCCGTGGAGTAATGCCGAAGAGAAGTACCCTATAGGCACGAGACTCACGGGGCGTGTGGTCAGCCTCACAGACTATGGTGCATTTGTGGAAGTAGAAGAAGGTGTGGAGGGATTGATTCACGTCTCAGAGATGTCCTGGACCAGGAAGATAAGACATCCCTCGCAGATCTTGAGCGTCGGTGGTATGGTGGAAGCCATGGTCCTGAACATTGATGTTGCCAGGAAGCGGATCTCCCTGGGCATGAAGCAGGTGGCACCGAACCCCTGGGATATTATTGAAGAGAAGTATCCTGTGGGAACAACCATAGAGGGGAAAATAAAGAATATTACGGATTTTGGGGTCTTTATAGGTATTGATGAGGGCATAGACGGACTTGTCCATATTTCTGATATCTCCTGGACCAAGAGGATAAAACATCCCTCAGAGGTCTACAAGAAGGGCCACGAAATCCAGGCGGTGGTCCTGAACATTGACAAGGATAGTGAACGTTTTTCACTGGGTATCAAGCAGCTAACGCCTGATCCATGGGACGAGATCCCCGATAGATACAAGCCGGGGACCCGAGTGACAGGCACTGTGACCAACGTGACAGACTTTGGCCTGTTCCTGGAACTGGAAGAGGGCATAGAGGGTCTAATCCATCTATCCGAAATATCCACCGACAAACGGGGAAACCCCCTGTCGCGATTTCAGGTGGATGATGTAATTCAGGCAAAGGTAATCAATATCTCGCGTAAGGACAAGAAGATCGGCCTTTCAATCCGGAGGTTGGATGAAAGCAGTGAAAAGGAGATCCTAAAGAGCTATCTGAATAACCGCCAAGAGGCCACATCAAACCTGGGTGAACTCCTAAAAGAAGAGATGATGAACTTACAGCAGCATGCCCTGTCAGAGGAGGTGGAATCCGAAGGAGAAATAGGGGCAGAAGAGGCCCCGGAACCTGAGGCTGAGGAACAACCAACAGGAGATAAGGAATCCGAGGCATTGATGGCACCTGAGGAGGTCCAGACATCCAGAGGAGAAGCCAGTGCTTACGCACCGGAAGGAGACCCGCGGGATGTAATTGATGAAGGCACTGACGCTCCCAAGGGCTAGGAATTGGGGGCGGACATTTTTTCTTTCTTTCCAAATCCTATTTGGACTTTTGCAGCAGGCCATCTTCTAAGGCCCTGAAGACTCCGGAGGCCTCAACTCCCCAAACCAAGAAATGGCGAAAAAAAGACATCCGATTTTGACGGTCTTTGTGATCCTTGGGGTCGTTGCCCTTATACTGGGCGGCACCATGATCCTCTTCCTGAAGCTATTGGGGCCCTCATCGGGCCTTATCTTTAATGAGAAGATCGGGGTAATTCCCATTGATGGCACCATCTCAAGTTCCCAAACTGTCACGTCTCAACTGGTCAAGTTCAAGAAGGAAAAAGGGATAAAAGCGATCATCCTGAGGATAAACTCACCCGGTGGAGCAGTGGGGCCGACACAGGAGATCTATCGTGAGGTGATGAAGACCGTCCCGGTCAAAAAGGTCATCGCATCCATGGGCACCGTGGCCGCATCGGGCGGATACTACATAGCCGCCGCAGCAGACAGGATTGTAGCAGCACCCGGGACGATTACCGGCAGTATTGGGGTCATCATGCAGTTTATCCAGCTCGAGGGTCTCCTGGATAAGATCGGGGTCCAGTTTGAGATCCTCAAGAGTGGGGAGTTCAAAGACGTCGGTTCCCCTGACAGGAAGATGACCGAACGGGACCGGGAGATGCTGAATGTGCTGATACAGGATATCCAGGAGCAGTTTGTGAATGGGGTGGCCAAGGGCAGGAATATGCCCGTTGAAAAGGTCCGTAAGATCGCTGACGGTCGCGTCTTTTCAGGGGCCAGGGCCAAGGACCTGGGGCTTGTTGATGTCTTGGGTAATTTTCAAGACGCAGTGGAGCTTGCCAAGGAAATGGCTGGTATCAAGGGAGATGTGACACTGGTCTATGCCAAGAAGAGCAGACTGCAACTATTGGACCTGCTACTGGAAACAGCAGCCAGGTCTGTTAACAAATTCCTCCAAGGCATGAAGACCCAGATAGAATACCGGTGGAGTGGCCCACCGGGCGTAGGCCCTTACGGGCCGGAGGCCGGGGGCCTTGCGGGTCAGAGCATTAGATAAAGCTACTGACATCCCCTTTCCCCTCTCGCAGGACTTCCGGTCTGTCATCAATCAGTGAGACCACGCTAGAAGGGCTCTGATTTAGCACCCCGCCATCAACGACAATATCGAGATATGAACCATAGGTCTCTTTTATGGATTGCGGATCATCATATCCGGCGCTTGTGCTTATGATGGGCCTGCCAAAGGTGCGGACAATACCAAGGCAGATCTTGTTGTCCGGGACCCTGATGCCCACTGTCTTCCTCTTTGTCAACATGATTTTTGGCACCAACCTGGTTCCTTCCAGGACAAAGGTGTATGGGCCGGGCAGGTGCCTCTTCATTGTCTTATATGCATAGTTGGAAACAAGGGCATACCGGCTTATCTCCTTGAGGCTGTCGCACACAAAGGAAAAGGGTTTACTGAGGGGACGATTCTTCAGCTTATAGATGAGTTGTATCCCTTTTTTGTTGTATAGATCACATCCTATCCCGTAAAAGGAATCGGTGGGGTAAGCGATTAGGCCCCCGCTCTCCAGGACATCACTGACACGCCCAATAAGTCGCTGCTGAGGGTTATCCGGGTTGATAGAAACGAGTAAGGTCTTTTTAGGTCTGGTCATATGGATCTCAATTCGCTAATGGTCCTTTATTCTGTCTTGATTGGCTTGGCCTTGGGGAGCTTTCTAAATGTATGTATTTATCGCATCCCCCTTAAGAAATCAATCATTAAACCGCCCTCTGTCTGCCCCAAGTGCGGAAAAAGGATAAGATTCTACGACAATATTCCTCTCATAAGCTATCTGTTCCTAAGGGGCAGATGCAGGCACTGCCGCGGCTATATCTCATGGGAGTATCCCCTTGTGGAGGCCATTACAGGGCTTTTAAGCCTGGCCCTCTTTATCAGATACGGGTTGAGCTTGCAATTTCTCTTTTTCTTTTTGTTTGCCGGGACACTTGTGGTCATCAGTTTCATCGATCTTCACCACAGGATCATACCTGATGTCCTCTCACTTCCAGGGATTCTCGCGGGGTGGGCATACTCTCTTCTTGCCGGTCACATCCCCTGGCTTGACTCCCTGATAGGGTCCATCGCGGGTGCGGGGGCCCTTTTTCTTGTGGCCCTTGTTTATCAACGCCTCACAGGAAGAGAGGGGATGGGTGGAGGGGACATTAAGCTATTGGGTATGATCGGTGCATGGATGGGCTGGAGGTCATTGCCCTTTATCGTACTCATATCTTCCCTGACGGGTGCGGTTATCGGGTCCATCTTCATCTTGATTGCTGGTAAGGGGTACAGGTTTAGGATACCATTTGGACCATTTCTCTCCCTCGGTGCCCTCATCTATCTCTTTTTTGGACTTAGGCTTACAAGCTGGTATTTCCGTCTACTCCATTAGAGATGCCTGAACTTGCGATTTCCGCTTTTCAGCTTGAGAACAGGGGTTCTGGCATATCTGGGCTTACTGATTGCGACCGCCATGCTTCTCTTGCGGTCCCCCTCCGGGGCGTAGGCCCCACGGGCCGGAGGCTGCGTCTTTGTGGTGAACAATTGGCGAAAAATCTAGGGTTGACATACCTCAAACCTTTCTCCTATTCTCCCTGATCGGGGGATAAGTTCTTCATAACATTCATTAATATCTGGATACACTGACAGAGGATCGGGCTTATGGAAACAGGCGATTTAGACCTTTCGGTGTCGAGGTTGGGTGAATGCCATATCTCTACACCCAAGTCCGGGGTACAATTTGTAAACGATGAGGACAGGGTGCTCTTTCATTCGAACCTGACAGAGGTGCAGGAAGTCCTGAATAAAGGCAGAAGGCCCCCCAGTTTTGAGATGGCCGGTCCAAGGAGGAAGATCTATTTTGATCCTTCAAAGCTCAAGTGCGGAATCGTGACCTGCGGGGGCATATGCCCGGGTGTGAACGATGTGATCCGGGCCATTGTGTTAAGCCTCTTCTACCACTACGGGGTGCAAAATGTGTTCGGATTCCGGTACGGCTACGAAGGACTCTCACCCAAGTACTCCCATATTCCCATAGACCTGACACCCAAAGAGGTGGCCAACATCCATCAATGGGGGGGGACTATTCTGGGCACATCCCGGGGGTCCCAGGATGTCTCAGAAATGGTGGACACCCTGGAGCGCATGAACATCCGTGTACTCTTTGCACTCGGGGGGGATGGGACGCTACGCGGTGCCAAGGCCATTCATGAGGAGATCAGACGACGCAATCTCAAGATAGGTGTGATCGGAATCCCAAAGACCATAGATAACGATATCTCC
>JAUUVE010000288.1 GCA_030589715.1 Desulfobacteraceae bacterium
CTACTTCGCAGCCACAACCGCAGAGGTCAAGAAGTTCATTGATGAGAGTATCAAGCACTTCGGAAAGCTGGAGGGGAAGGTTGGCGCAGCCTTTGCCTCCTGCGGGGGCTTGGGAGGCGGTGGAGAGACCGCCATTCTTGATATCCTGCGAGCATTTCTGGTGCATGGGATGATAGTCCCGGGATTTACCTCAGGAGGGCACTACGGCCCGCTTTCTGTGGGATCCCCTGATGATGAGCGCAAGAAGATCTGTAGAGAATTTGGCGCAAACTTCGCAAGGATCGTCAAAAAGGTTCATGGGGCAGGATAATCCGTGGAAATTATTCGGCCACGTTCATGTCATCTGTCTGTTTCGGCGGCTAGTTGGTGCAATCACCTGAAGTTGAAAGTGGCATAGGGTGAGGCTGGGCATGTCTGTCCTAAGCTTGGTGAACGCTATTACGTGAGGTATTTTCATGATAACCCAAGAAGAAAAAAGCATAATGGAAGGGATAGACCCCTGGGAGATGTACGAGTGGGATCGTTACATTTCCCAGGACATCGGCAGCCGCATGTCGGGGACTGAAGGTGACCGTAAGGCAATTGAATGGGTATCTGACCATTTTACCGCCCAGGGACTGAGGGTGGAGCTCGATCGTTTCAACACCTTGTCGTGGGAGTATGGGGGCACAAGCTTCAAGATAGGTGCCCCACTCGATCGTGCACTGGAGTCCCGTGCCGCGTACTATTCATATCCCACACCCGAAGGGGGAGTGGAGGGTGAAGTGGTATTCGTTGGCAAGGGAACGGAGGAAGAGTTTGCTGCCAGTGATGTGAAAGGGAGGATCGCCCTGGCCCAAGCCAGCTCGGCAGACCCGTTGTTCTGGCTGGGAAGCTTTTCTACCAGGGCAAAGCGACATGGAGCACTGGCATTCGTAGTATGCAACGGAAGCCCCGTGGCCTTTACCCCATCCCACTCTTACGGGAGATGGGACCACAGCGGCGGCTGGGAACATGAGTACCCGGGTGAAGATCAAAGCGTTACCTGTGTGACCATTGGTAGCACTGATGCCATGGAATTGCTCCACGCCGTTGGACGGGGTGGGGTCCGTGCACACATAGAGGTAAACTGCCTAATAGAGCCCCGCGATGGAGGTAACGTTCGCGCCTTTATAACTGGTGCTGAAAAACCGAAGGAGAGGGTGTTAATTCACGCACACCGGGATGATGGTGCTTGCAGTGGCGCCAACGATAATGGCACCGGTACCGTAGTCATAATGATGCTTGCAGAGATAATGGCCAAACTGCCTGTTCCAAAGCGCACCATCGAGTTTATCTCCACCGGCTCAGAGGAGGGTATTTCTGATGGCATGGTCCAGTACATTGCCAACAGGGAAAAGGAGGGCACCCTCCTCGACGCTGTCGCCGGATTCAATATTGATATGGTCGGTGTGGGTGGCCCGGCCCGCATCGTTGACGGGGGCACCTATCCGGACCAACCCGACCACCAGGTGAAGCACAACAAGGATCTCAATGACTTCGTCGAGAATGTTGGGAAGGAGATCGGGGTGCACCTTGGCCATCTATGGGGCGGGTGGGGGACACCTGAGGAGGGTCATCTTAACGAGCACGGCGTGCCCGCCATGTGCATATGGAAAGCAGACGATCCCAACTACCACAGCGACAACGAGCACGTGGACAATATCGATTGGAATGCGGTCAAAGCAGTGGCCCAGGTCATCGGGGTGGCCGCCTGGCGTGTGGCCAATGACACAACTATCGTCTTTCCTCGGTGAGATGGCGCTGTCCTTAACGACGGTCCTCGGTCCCTGTACGAATTTCTTAGAAAATACCGGGAGGATTAAGCATTGATCATAGGCATTCCCACAGAATTGAAAGTAGCCGAGAAAAGGGTGGGGGTCACTCCCTCCGGGGTTAGGACACTGGTGCAAGGGGGCCATCGGGTCCTGATGCAATCGGGGGCCGGCCTGGGGAGCGGTTTCTCCGATGAAAGCTACGCCCAGGCGGGTGCCGAAATTAAGGGGAATAATCAGGAGGTATGGGCGGATTCGGACATGATCCTGAAAGTAAAGGAGCCCCTGCCCCAGGAGTTTGATTTGATGCGGGAGGACCAGATAATATTTACGTATCTGCATCTGGCCGCTGACAGAGGTCTCACCGAAAAGCTGATTGAGAAAAAAATTATCGGCATTGCCTACGAGACTATTCAGACCGACAACGGCTCACTACCCCTTTTGGCCCCAATGAGCGCCGTTGCCGGTCGGCTGTCTGTCCAGGCAGGTGCATACTGTCTCGAGGCAAAAACAGGAGGAATGGGGATTCTTCTGAGCGGTGTTCCAGGGGTTCGTCCGGCATATGTGGTGATTGTTGGAGCCGGGGTCTCCGGGCTTCATGCCTGTTTCAGCGCGGTTGGAAACGGAGCCAGGGTCAGCATCTTGGACATAAACCAGGAGCGTCTGGACTACATCAATGATGTGATGCGCGGCAGTGTGACCACATTGATATCTAACGAAGGAAATCTGGAGGAAGAGATCCTTAAGGCCGACCTGGTTATCACCTCTGTTTTAATTCCCGGGGCGCGCGCCCCTAAATTGATATCGCGAGATCTCCTCAAAAAAATGAAACCGGGAGCTGCTATCGTTGACATTTCCATTGATCAGGGTGGATGCTGCGAGACCAGTTATCCAACGACCCACGACAACCCAACCTATGTTGAAGAGGGCATAGTTCATTACTGCGTGAACAACATGCCCGGGGCCGTACCCAGGACTTCGACCCTTGCCCTGACCAATGCGACACTCCCTTATGCGCTGGAAATCGCCAATCTGGGTTACAAGGAGGCCATGAAGGAAAACCCGGCGATTGCCAGGGGAATGAACCTGATACATGGAAAAGTAGTCCACAAAGCGGTGGCCGAAAGCATGGGTTTCCAACATGAACCATTATCCAAGTTTTAGATACCCGATGAGGTGGATAAGTAGTTTAACAAAAGGCCAAAACCAACTAAAAAAAGGAGGTATGATATGACTTGTGGCAAATGCGCGAAGGACATCCGGAAAGAGAGCTTCATAGAAAATATGCGGGAGATCATGAAGCTCCAACCCGAGTACACCTGGGAGAGGGCCTATAATGATGCCATGGTGCTGTGGACACTCCATGACTACGCTGCCTTCACGGCCATGGAAGAAGAGGTGGGAACTGAGAGGGCTGCCCAGCTTTACGCCAGGATGTGGGAGATTCGCTCAAGGCTGGAATGGCCAGGCCTCTGTGAGCTCATCGACAAAAAGGCCGAAGACACTGATTGGACCATCCACGACATCGCCCAAATCATGATCAAGAGTTTTGCACTGTTCGGAAATCCCATGGAGATCGTGGAAGACACCGAAGACAGGGTCACGTTGCGCTGTTACGATTGCCCTTACACCACCCAGGTAATCTGGAACCTGCTCCCCCCAGATGAGGCGGAGAAATACAACCAAAAGATTCAGGTGGACTGCAACTATGCTATCTTTGAGACATACCTGAAACTGACCGGGCTTTACGATAAATGGGTATTTAACTTTCCCTCCCAACTCTGTCTTACCAATCAGTACTGCGAGTTCAACTTCGTCAGGATCAAGCTCGACAGGACGCCCAAGAAGTAGCGGGTCAAAAAGGGACGGTAACCGGGACTCATCAGCCCTGGTCATCGTCCTTCTTCCTCGCTCCCCCTTCGCTTGTAGACCTTGGCATTATCCCCTTATCGGAATCGGCGCTTGCAGACATGGGGACAATTAACTTTTGATTTTTCCCCGCCCATGTTGTAATAACAGTCTCTCTGACCCAGGAAATTACCTGAGGAGATTGAGGCCATGCAAGAATTCAG
>JAUUVE010000423.1 GCA_030589715.1 Desulfobacteraceae bacterium
AAAAGACCTCTTCCGGCATCTACACCCCAAAATTTTTGTACTCCAATACGGGAAGATATCTCGCCGGGACCAAGATATATCATGAATACGACGTCCTGGTCTCTATTGCAGGCGGCCTCCCCTCCACAATCCCCCCTGAGGAAGATTGGCTAAATCCGGAGACCGGTCCTTACCTGGAGAAATACATGGCCCGTAAACCAGGTGTGCCGGCGGAAAAACTGCACAGGATCTTCCGTTTTATATCAGACTATTCCTGTTCAGCCATGGGCGGTTGGGCTCAGTATGCCGGGGTCCACGGGGGCGGTTCTCCTGTAATGGAAAAGATCGGCATCCGCTCCGAATATGACCTTGAGTCCAAAAAGAGGATTGTCAAATACCTGGCGGGTATCGAGGACGAGAAATAGAAAGGGATCTATCCTCGCCCTGATCGTGCTTCAATTGCGATTCCCCTCACACGGGCCACCACCACATCGAGGGGGGTATAAGGATGGAAGACCTCTTTGACGCCTATCTCTTTGATAAAAGCTTCATCTTTCTTGGGTATAATACCGCCAACTACAACGGGAATGTCCTCGATCCCCTCGCTTTTTATATGATCAAAGAGTATGGGGATCAGGATCTTTGGGGCTGCGTTCATAAGGCGATATCCGATAATATCAACGTGTTCCTGAATTGCGGTCTGGACAACCTCCCGGGGTGTTTGAATGCCGCCTAGGACAACTTCTGCTCCCGCATTCTTGAGAGCACTGGCCAGGACCCAATATCCCCTTTGATGATACCAGTCATCTCTGCTTAACAGAAACCGTATCCTCTGTTCCATAAAACTACTATCCTCTTGTTTAGGCGAGAACATGGGGTGGGCTGCAGACGTATGGTCCTTCGCCTGGCTGTCTGTAGACCTCTGCCTTGAGCTTTGCAAACTCTCCCCGGGTCATGCCGCATTTGACTGCCTCGATGAGAGGCGGTATCATATTTTCTCCGGCCTTCATAACATCAGTCAAGCTTCTCTTGGACTTATCCACCGTTACATTATCCCGTTCATGCCTGACCTTATTAAGCCTTGCGATCTGCTTTTCGGCAAAGAAAGGGGAATACTCTGACAGGGCTTCAAAGTCTGCGAACTCCTGCAAGGTCTCTAACGCCTTCATCTGGATATCGTTTTTATCAACAAGGGTGTTAACCCCCACCAGCAACCTATTGCCGCTGTCGAACTCCTCCTGGTTCTTGACAGCAGCATTTCTTATCTCACTACACATCCATTCCCATGCCTCAAAGGCCCCTCCCTTGTCCTGAACCGCATCAATGATATGGATGACCTCCTCCTCCAGTTTTCTGGTAAGCCATTCAACATAATATGATCCCCCTAAAGGGTCTATCACTTTGGTGATCCCGGTTTCAAGACCGATTATCTGCTGGGTCCTGACAGAAAGTGATGCGGAGAATTCGGTCGGGATTGCCAGCGCCTCATCAAAGGAGTTTACATGAAGAGACTGGACACCCCCCATAACAGCCGCGAGGGCGTAAATGGTGCTTCTCATGAGATTATTAAAGGGTTGCTGTTTGGTAAGGGTAGGGGCATAGGTCTGACAATGCATCCTGCACATCAACGAACGGGGATCCTTGGCCCCGTAACGTTCGGCAAAGATCTTGGCCCAGACCTTTCTCATGGTTCGAAACTTGGCCACCTCCTCAAAGAACTCAGGCCCGGAGTTAACAAACCAGGTTATGCGATGGAGGAAATCATCAATCTCAATCCCTCTCTCTAAGAGGGCATCGCACCCGGCCATTGCACACGCAACACCAAAGGCAATTTCCTGGGCAGCGGTACATCCCCCCTCCCTCACGTTGCGCATATCGAGATAGCCGGCATTAAATAGCGGCACATTTCTGGCGCAGTATTCCATGATATCCAGGCACTCGGTTTCCGGCCTCATCCAGTTGGACATGCTGCCCCGGAGTGCCTTGAAATCTATACCCCTCTTTTCGGCCAGCGCGAGATAACAGGCCATGGCAAAGGCATTGGTTGTGATGATGTGTACGGGATACTTCTCCATGTCGATCCCATCAAAAAGGGTCTCGTAATCGTAAAGGGTGTCAAGGGCAACCCCCCCCTTACCTACCAGCCCTCTCACCCTATCGTCATCACTGTCTGCCCGATTACCCGAACCGTCATCCGGAACCACGGATAAGGCATTAGCGCCTTGAGAGAGAAGAAACTTCCATCTCTCATTGGTCTCCTCAGCGGTTCCAAGCCCTGTGACCTGTCTGATATGAAGGCCGCGCGTAAGATACCCGCCGGGGAATAGCCCCCGTGTGTAAGGATATTGCCCCGGGAAGGAAATATCGTTTATAAAATCTATTTCCTCTATGTCCTTTGGAGAATAAAGGTGTTTAACCGGAAGCCCTGAAAAGGTGACATGGCTCCTCTCAGGCCCTGGAATTTTACTCAAGACCCGATTTATTTCTGCCTCATATCTTTCCTGAATCTCTCCTAACTCCTTTATAACTTCTTCTTTAAACATAATGGTGAGCCTCCTGAATCGGATAAACAGGGGATCCCAAGCACATGCA
>JAUUVE010000275.1 GCA_030589715.1 Desulfobacteraceae bacterium
CCTATTCCAGTGACCTGAAAGGAGAAGGGCCTTGGAAAGTTCTTTTCCAGATAGGCCTCAATCCTTCTTTGGGTTTCCAGGAAATCTTTGGAGCTGGATATATGGGTCCGGAGCATGATATTTACCTTTGAGAAATCCAGATTCATAAACGTCTTCAGGAGGTCTTCCCCCAGCATTGTCTTGTAACTATTGACGAGCATGCGGACCTCAAAGGGTTCTTCCGGTAAGGCATATAACTCCTTCTTGTAACGATTGGTGGCATAGTTAACCAGTTTTAGATAATCCACAAAGGAGATGGTCTTATCCACCCCTTCCAGTGAACCCAGGAACCTTTGAAGCTGTGCAATCTTCTTCAGATGGGCAGGGTCTTCAAAGTAATCACTGCTGTGGCTGTCGAGGGCCACACTTATGGGAAAGCTCCCGCTCATATCCTGATAAATATCATTGAAATTTTGGGCCACATAGGTGTCCTTCTTAAAAAAATCCACGGGATTGGTCTCCACCCGGATCCGGGACATCCCTATGATACCCAGCAAGGCCACGATAGCTATCAGGGTGAGAGCAATTCTTTGGTGCTGTATGTTTATCCGGATGATACCCGACAGGACCCGACTGAAAAAGGCCTTTTTTCTGACTCCTCTTTCGGCTTTGTTCTTTGGAAATGGCAAGAGCGCCATCACCGCAGGCAGAAAGGTGAGGATGATGATAAGCATGGATAGTATGCCAAAACAGGAAAAGACAGCGAACTGGCGGATTGCATTGATCTTGTTTATGAGCAGGGAACCCAGACCTATGGTGGTCGTGATAACAGCGAGAGAGGTGGGAAATCCGAGCCGAAGAAAGCATTGCAGAGAGGCCTCTTGGGGTGTATCAAGTTCCTTCAACGCAGCTAGATACTCGGGAAAGATATACATGCAGTATGCAGTGCCTACCGCAATCAGGAAAATGGGAACAATCATTGTCAGCATGGAAAGGGGGGTCCCGCTCCAGGCCATCAGGCCGAAAGTCCAGACAAGGGCGATGATGACGGAGCCGGCAGGGATCAATACTCCCCTCAGGTTTCCAAGAAAGACAAAGAGGATAATGGCAATCAGGGCAAATGTGATGGCCGGCAATCTTATGAAATCCTGCCTTGTAAAATCTGCCAGGGCCCTGGAGACTATCGGCATTCCGATCTGGTATAGGGTAAGTTCCTCCTTATACTGGCCAATCAACTCTTCTACCGTGTCTATGACCCGATCCTTTTCCTCGACATCCGAAAGTATTAGGGAGATGACAGTGGTATTCTTGTCCTGGGATATAAAGTTCCGCTGAAGCAGGTCAACGGGGGATATGGCCCTTTCAAAATCGGACAGGGTCCACTTCTCGCTTATCTCCATGGCCTTTTTTATGCTCGGCAGGCTTACGACCCTTCTCACACCCTCTATCTTCGACAATTTCTTGGCCAGCTGGTCGATCTTCTGGAATGTTTCAGCCTGAAAGATGCCCTTAGACTTGACAACCACCAATATGATCTCTTCACAACCAAACTCCTCTTTGAATGCACTGTATTGTGCAGTCTCCGGCAAATCCTCGATGATGAGATCATAAATCGAGGTCTGAAGGCGAAGTCCGGGAATTTGAAGGGCAAAGATGAGGGTGACCAAAAAAACCAAAACGATAATCTGACGGGGATGATAGACGATATACCTGAGCCAGGATTCCGCTCTTGGTACTCTGGAGAGATATCCCATATACTGGACCCTTAAGGAAATCTAGATCACCAGTCTTGTGAAATATATCAGTCTTCGAGGGGTGGTGGAAGCGAAAAAGCCCCTTAACCCCAATAGGGAGAAAGGCAAAGGGCTTTTTCGCTATGAGAGGTTCTTTGATTCTAAAGGGCCTTGATCTTATAGACCTGGTTTGATTCCGGGTCTATTACGTGAACGCCACAGGCGATACACGGGTCAAAGGAGTGGACTGTTCGGAGGATCTCCACGGGGCGTTTTGGGTCTTGAACAGGCGTACCAATGAGGGCCTCTTCAATTGGACCAAGTTTGCCGTTCGCACACCGCGGCCCCAGATTCCAGGTTGAGGGCACCACATACTGGTAATTCTCGATCTTCCCGTCTTCAATCTCTATCCAGTGACCCAATGCCCCCCTGGCCACGTCGTTGAGGCCACAACCCCTACCACTCTTTGGCATCTTCCACGGCGTATAGGTCTTGCCGTTGCCATTTTTCAGGTTGCCCACCAGCTCCATGACCCAGCCTTCCATGGCATCCCCGATCGCTACGGTCTCCAGGCCGCGTGCGGCAGTCCGACCCAGGGTGGAGAACAATGCCGAGACAGGGATACTTAATGTCTTTAGGGCATTATTGACGAGATCCTGGATCTCTTTGTGGCCCCGGGCATAGGCCACAAGCACCCTGGCCAGTGGACCTACCTCACAAGGTTCACCCTCATAACGCGGGGCCTTGAGCCAAGTGTATCTGGCTTCGGCATCGTATTTGGGATCCCCTTCATAGGGATCGGTCACACCCTGGTAGGGATGTCTGGCCTCTTTTCCCTTGTACCATGAGCGGGCAATATGTTCAGTTATTTTCTCCGGCTGAGCCATCTTTACTCCCTTGAGGTCGCGTTTCATTATAACGCCGCGTGGCAGGAAGAGGCTGTCGGGTTCTTTGTCGGATAAGGGCATCTCGCCCCAGGCCAGGAAGTTGGTGGTGCCGCCTATCCCGCCCCACTCCTTATAAAAGGACGCAATCGTCAATAGATCGGGGATATAGACATTCTTTACAAAGTCCTGGGTCTCTTTCCAGACAAACAGGAACTGGGCGATACGATCGGGTGTAAGATCCCTGACACAGGTCACCCCGCCGACTACCAGGGTCTGGAGGTGGGGGTTCTTGGCGCCAAATATGGCGTGCATCTTCATGGACTTGGCCTGCAAACGAAGGGCCTCTATATAATGGGCCACGGCCATGAGGTCCGCTTCCGGAGGCAATTTATAGGCAGGACTGCCCCAGTACCCGTTTGCAAAGGGCCCAAGCTGGCCGCTGTCCACAAAGGTCTTGACCCTCTGCTGGACCTGTTTGAAGTAGGGCACCCCTCCATGGGAGTCATTGCTGACATTATCCGACAGGACGGCCGTCTTTTTCGGATCGGCCTTGAGGGCGCTGACCACGTCTACCCAATCCAGGGCATGGAGATGATAGAAATGTACGATGTGGTCCTGTTGAAACTGCGCCCCATGGAGCAGGTTCCTGAGGATACGCGCATTGTCCGGAATCTTGACACCTACGGCATCTTCCACTGCCCTCACCGAGGACAGATAATGGGTGTAGGTTCAGACCCCGCAGGAGCGCTGGACAAAAAGAGGGGCGTCACGGGGATCCCTGCCCTTCAATATATTCTCTATTCCCCTAAACATCTGAGCAGAACTCCAGGCATTGACCACCTTGCCTCCGGCCACCTCAACGTCAATTCGCAAATGGCCTTCTATTCTTGTAATCGGATCGATTGTAATTCTCTTGCCCATTTTATCTCCTCTCTTTTCTTAAGAGTGTTTACTTATCTTCAAGACCAAATGTTTTACCCACCTATCCGCTTTCCTTCAAGAAGGGGGTCATTGTGTCCCAAAAATTCGGCTCACTACAACCGATGCAGGGATGCCCTGCCTGGATTGGAAAGTTGGTTCCGGCGTTATACTTGGCCGTGGGGCAGTTGTTATAGGTATCCGGGCCTTTGCACCCTACCTGGTACAGGCAATACCCCATGGCGGCCTCTTTTGAACCAAATTCGTTTACAAATTCGTCGTTTTCAAAGTGAGCCCTCCTGGGGCATTGATCATGAATGGTCTTACCATAGGCAAAGAGCGGCCGCCCACCATCGTCCAGTTCAGGTAGCTTGCCCAAGAGCAGAACGTTGACTATCGTTCCCACAAATTTGATCGGGTTGGGTGGGCAACCGGGTATATTTACTGTTTTGATTCCAAGGGCATCGCCAACGCCCTTGTATCCCCCCTGGTTCGGCGCTGCTGCCTGTATCCCGCCA
>JAUUVE010000090.1 GCA_030589715.1 Desulfobacteraceae bacterium
CCCATCTTGATCTTTGGGATACGAAGCCTTAGTCTATGAGCGGAGGTTTTATGGCTATAAAAATTCAGGCGGTGACATTTGACGCCTACGGAACCATCCTGCATCTGCACCGCCCGTTTGAGCGCCTGAGGGATCAGCTCCAGGGCATCGGACTCGGGGTTCCGGTGGAAGTCGCAAGGGAGGCGTTTGCCCATGAGATGGCCTATTACAGAGAGCACCATCTGGAGGGGGCGGATCATGAAAGCCTCCTCATGTTGCGTTACCGATGTGTGGAAGTGCTTTTTGGGCACCTGGCTGGGAAAGGGTACAAGGTAGAGGTGCCGGCAGATCGCAAACTGGAGGTATTAATGAACTCAGTCCGGTTTCGGCCCTTTGACAATGTGATGCCCATATTGAATTGGTGCTCCTCCAGGGGGCTTGCAACGGGCGTCATCTCAAACTGGGATTATTCGCTCCCGGTTACACTGGACGAGGCCTTTGATGGATACCGGTTCAACTGTATCCTGGTATCGGCCACCGAAGGCATGACCAAATCAGACCCTGGCATCTATCTCAAGGCGGCAAGACGGCTTGGGCTACCGCCTTTAAGCATACTTCATGTAGGGGACGAAATCGATAACGATCTGGATACCCCTCGAAAGGCCGGATTCAACGCAATTCTCCTGGATCGGGACGGCCGCCACAGGAGTGCCAAAGGCCCTTCTATAAAGGCGCTTACTGAATTGCCGTTAACAATAGAAAATGGCTCCTCACAATAATATTCACCGCCCCTTGAAGACAGGTTTTCGCTTTTCAAGCAGGGCGCCGATCCCCTCTTTTGCATCTTCCATTTCAAAGGTACGTGACTGGTAAAGGGCATCTATCTCTGCGGCGGCGTGGGGGTCCCAGTTGAGGCCACGGTGGATGGCGTGTTTGATCATTTTGACGGCCACGGGCGCAGATGCCGCTATCTCCTCTGCCAGTTCCCAGGCCTTTTGAATAACCTGATCCCCTTCCATGGCATAGTTTGCCAGTCCTATCTCGGATGCTTCTTCACCGCTTATCAGCCGCCCGGTATAGAGGAGTTCATTGGCCCGGGGTAGCCCGACGATTCTCGGGAGCATGTAGGATACGCCCATTCCGGTGTGAAGACCGAGCCGGGCGAAGTTGGCGCCGTATTTTGAATGTTTGTTGGCGATGCGGATGTCGCAGATAAGACAAAGGCCGAATCCGCCACCGATGGCATGGCCGTTCATGGCAGCGATGGTGGGCATTTCAAGTTCTTGAATCTCAAGAAACGGGCCATAGGCATCCATGAGGGTTTGATGCGGCAGGCGGCCCTTGTTGTCGACAAGTCCGCTCTTGAAATCGGCGCCGGAGCAAAATGTGTTGCCGCTCCCGGTGATGATCAGGCAGCGAAGGTCCTCGTTTTCCTTTACCCGGCCAACGGCCTGGCGGAAGGCCGGCATGGTCTCGTCATCCATGCTGTTCCGATTATCGGGCCTGTTAAGGGTGATCTGTGCAATGTTGTCTTTGATTTCAAACAAAACAGGTGCATCTGACATGGTAGACTCCTTTGAGTGATGCGGGATATGTGATTTGAGATATGGGATTGAACCAACTATCCCATATGCGGCATACCATTATAGGGAAATGCAGGCGAGAATCAAGTTTCGGATTTCAGCAAAGCGACATCTAGCCCTTACCGGTGGCGGTTTATAAAACCAGGGCCGGGCTTCCTCCACTTGTCTATGATTGATTACCCTTTAGTTTAGAAAATATCAAGTGCACTAATAGAAGATTTATCCCGGTGTGGGCCCCTCTTCCAAGGTGAGGTTTTTCAATTTTGTCGCACTTATTCCTCCTTGATCAAATCATTCCGCCGTGTAAAGATGTGCAGACGGCGGAAGCCAGGAGCAGTTGGCCTGAGGACAGGGGGCCTTGAGGAGGTGAATCAATGAAGATATCCGCAATCGAACTCTACCATGTCTCGGTTCCATTGAAGAACACCTTTTGGCCCACATGGATTCCCGGGTATCCGCAGACACACAACCGGTTTACCTTGATCAAGATCGTGACCGACGACGGGATCGAGGGGTATTCGGCCGGGGCCGCCATGGGAAAGGAAAGGCAGGGGCTGGGTGACCTGATCGGGGGGTATCTCATCGGAGCTGATCCTTCAGATATTGAAGGGATTCAAAGCCTTTTGAAACAAGCGGGGTTCCTGGGATGGAGGAATTTTTGGATCGAACCGGCCTGCTGGGACATTATTGGGAAGAGCCAAGGAAAGCCGGTGTATGAGCTATTAGGCGGTAAGGCACGACCCATCGAGGTGTACTGCTCCACCGGGGAGATGCATGAGCCTGAAAAGAGGGTTGATGAGCTGCTCGCCATAAAGGACAAGGGGTTTCGGACAGCTAAACTGAGAGTGAAGAACAAAGACCTAGATGAAGATATTCGCCATTTAGAGGTCATCAGAAAAGGGGTGGGAGAGGGCCTGGCCCTGGGGGTTGACGCAAACCAGGGGTGGCTCGTCAGCATCGTTGACAAGATTCCCCCTTGGGATTTGCAGCGTGCAATGGAATTCGCAAAGGCGTGCCAGGCCAACAACATCGGCTGGCTTGAGGAACCACTGGATGCCAGGGATTATGATGGCAATGCTGCCCTGAAAAAGGTAGCAGAGGTAAAGATATCGGGGGCCGAGCTGAATTATGGGTGGGATGAGATCAAGGTCATGTTTGAAAAGGATTGTTTTGACATATACCAGCCGGATGCCACATTTGCCGGGGGCATAGCCCAGGTTAAAAAGGTTATCGACGCCTGCCACGCGAAAAAAAGGGAATTCTCACCCCATACCTGGACAAACGGGATCGGTTTTTATGTCAACTGGAACATGGCCCTTGCAGACAACGAGGGTACCCTTCCACTGGAATACCCCTTGGAGGAGCCATCCTGGGTGCCGGAATTCAGGGAGGGGGTCATTGAACCAATCATACCCGGTTTCAAGGCTACCCTTGCACCATTCAAGCGGCCCGGGCTTGGGTTCAAGATCGACAAGGGTCTATTGAGAAGATACGGGAGAAGATTCTTCAAGGTCACCGAGACAAGGCTAAAGATAAAGGTGATAAGGGAAAAGGGACTTAAGGCCGCTTTGGATCTCAAGAAAAGGAAGGAGATCCCTGAAACTTGAAACTGGAAACTTGCAGGTATGTTGATACATTTCTAGGGTTATCCGGTTTCTCTCTGCAAGAACTGAAAAGGGCCCTCGTGAGAATTGCGTGCCAAAGTGATCCAGAAAGCGCATATTAAGACCTAACCTCATACCCTGAAAACAATCCCAAAATGCTCAAGCGTCAAGACAATTAGGAAAGTTGAAGCCCTTGATCATTAATTCATGTTTCATTATCAGCAGAAATTTGAAGGCGCTATGCTCAGCTGTATCTTCATGAAAATATTGGAGGGTAGGCCCCGATCTTATGACAGACGAATGGATAAGATCAGCCGAGGCCAGGTCAAAAGAGTCAAGGAGATGGTGATTCCCGAGGTATCTGAGGGGGCGCAAGTACTTGAGATCGGCTGCGGTACCGGCGAACTTGCAGAAATGTTGATCGCACGTGGAGCAACGGTCACCGGTTTTGACTCCAGCCGGGAAATGCTTGATGTGGCCCGCAACAGAATAGCAGCAAAGGGCCTCGAAGACAAATTAGACATTCAACAAATGGGCGTTGAGGCGATGGATGGTTTACAGGCTTCATCCTTCGACGCGGTGGTTTCAACGCTGGTCCTCACTGAGCTTTCTGACGACGAAAGGCGCTTTGCCCTCAAACACTCTAGCCGGGTCCTCAGGCCGGGTGGTGTCATCATAATTGCTGATGAGGTAGTACCACGCAAGGTTATTCAGAGGCTTTTCCAAACCCTGGTCAGGATACCGATGCTGGCCTTGACCTATCTGGTTTCACACACCTCCACTCATCCCATAGAGGATCTGCCCGCGGAACTCAAGACTGCTGGTTTCACAATCAAGAAAGAAATTCGCAGTCAGGGCGATTCATTTGCGTTGATAGTGGGCAGTTTACCGGAGAATCAGTAAGGCATGAACCCATTTAAATTCATATGGGCGATGTTTTTTAGATTGTTCCCTTGTCCCGTGCCAGTGGGGTTGCGGCGTATCGGAAACCCCGACCGGAAGAGCCCTGTCCTGATCACCTGCAATTTCTACCTTACCGTCAGACGGTTATTAAGGAAATTACGAGGAATAGATGCATGGCTCCTCATAGCCGACTCCAAGGGGGTGAACGTCTGGTGTGCGGCAGGAGGGAATGAGTTTAACACCCATTCAGCGGTTTCAGTCATAAAGATCAGCTCCATTTCAGACCTGGTAGATCACCGCAGATTGGTTTTACCCCCTTTGGCCGCCCCTGGTATAAGGGCAAAAGAGGTCAGGGAGCAGACTGGTTGGTCTGTAAATTGGGGGCCGGTGCGTGCAAAGGACATCCCCCATTACCTTAGAGCAGGGTTACACAGAAATGAAGGGATGAAGCGGGTGACCTACAATTGGCATGAGAGGCTGGATACGGCCCTGGGCACGCTTTTCCCTTTCTTTTTTCTTGGTGCTATGGGATTTCTTGTTTTTGCCCGTCACCTCCTCTTGGACTATTTGGCAGTTAGCATTGTAACATTTCTTTTCTTCTTTTTTACCTGCCCCTGGCTGCCGGGAAAGCGTGGTTTGACAAAGGTGCTTTTCCTGGACGCCATACTGGGTATACTATTGTTTGTTTTTGAGGTCTCAGACATCCAGACCAATTTATCAGTACGCCCGGACCTTATCATCGCTATGGTCATGCTGCTCTTCTATGGGACCGAGCTGGGTGGTCTTGCATCTAATATGCCCAGTGACCTGGATCCGTTCCTGGCACGCCTGGGTATTGGGGGGCTCGGCAATGTTGCCTTTGCCGGGACTATTCGGACGGAACTCCTCAATGACTTCCGCGTCCTGAGGTATTATCGTGATGCCTGTATCGGATGCCGAAGTTGCGCAGAGGTCTGTCCCCAAGGGGTGTGGCATATGGATAAAGAAAAGCGAGTAGTTCTTGCACATATAGAGAAGTGTCCCGCCTTCCTGGCCTGTCTGGTTCAATGTGAGGGCGGGGCTATCAAGGCAGAGTGAGGGGGCACGTTGGGCGGCGATTTTGGGGTATTTTTTTATTGACCTGAGGATTGGTCTTTAATATTATTACGTATACGAAGGATCTGGACATGGCTCAGTACGACGACTGCATCATATTTTTGCTGGCAAAGGCTTACCAGAAGGCCTATGGCAACTTCAAGAGACACCTTCTGCCCCATGGCCTGACCCCTGTCCAGCACCTGATCCTGGAAACCCTTTGGAAAGAAGAAGGGCTTTCTCCCGGGGAGATCGGAAAACGGCTTGTCCTGGATAGACCCACCTTATCCGGTGTCCTGGAGCGAATGGCGGAAAAGGGCTGGGTGGTAAAAACACCCGATGACGACGATAAGCGGTTTATCCTGATCTACCTCACAGACATGGCAAGGGATCTCAAACCCCTGCTGTTTAAAAAAAGGAAACTGGCCAACAAGGAAATACTGAGCGGGTTGAACCGGGAGGAAAAAGTCCTGTTAAAGAGGCTTCTCAGGGATGTGCAAGGCTGATTTTTTTTGTGCTTATATTTCGTATACAAATCACATCCGGGTTCATAGGAGGGTAACCATCACGGAGTATTGGAGTAATGGCCTCCGGCTCGGAGAGAGTGGTGGAGTAATGGGTTGATAAAAAAAACTGAGACTGAGTTGTAAGGACTGAATATACTTGCATGCCAGCTTCAAGCCAGGCTGATGGCATCGCTTTGGGGTCTTGAAAAAAACGAGCGGTTGGAGCACCCCAGCTACCCCGGGTAGTGTAGAGCTTCTCATTTCAGAAAAAAGCCAGTAATCCATTACTCCCCGTTGTCATATGGGTGTTGACAGACATCAGAGCACAACGAAATGACCTGTGAACGGATACATAGGAGGAAAAAATGTCTGATAAAGAGACCTACAAACAATTTGTAGATTGGTTTGGAAAAACCTGGTGGGAGTTGACCGAATCTGAGGAGCTGATGCCCCTTATCATGACCCACTTCTCACCGGAGGAAGCTGCCTTTCTGACAGGAATACCATTTTCGAGCAAAACCCTGGAAGAGATCTCCGCTATAAAGGAAATGGCCCCTGCCGAACTGGCCCCCCGTCTGGATGACATGGCCCGGAAAGGGGTAATTTATAAAAGCGTAAGGGGCGATTCAACCCGGTACCGGCTAAACGATTCCTTTTTTGCCCTCCTTCGCGCAAATTTGTGGCCCGGAAAGACAGATGAAAAGACCAGAACCACTGCACCAATGATAAACAGATATGCCCTGGACGGCTGGCTCGATCAGTATAAGGACGTACACATGAAGGGGCTGCGGGCCTTGCCCATCCACAAGACCATTGAAGACACCCGTCAAATCCTGCCCTTTGAAGACGTGGTCAAAGTTGTTGAGGACCGTGAATACTATACCGTATCTACATGCCCTTGCCGGCATCGGCACAACCTGGATCCTGACATGCCGGACTGCAGACACCCCACAGAAGTGTGTCTCCATTTTGACGAACTGGGTCATTACATCGTTGAATATGGCATGGGTCGGGAAATCACAAAGGAAGAGACACTTGAGATCCTGAAAAGCTCCGCTGATTCCGGTCTGGTCCATGGCGTCTCCAACTGGAAAAACGGGGTCGACACCATATGTAACTGCTGCAGCTGCTGCTGTATGTGGATGGAGAGCTATCACAAACTTGGCCACGGCAAGAGTTTGGACGCCTCTAACTATGAGGGCGAGGTCGAGCCAGAGACCTGCAAGGGGTGCGCCCTTTGTGTCAAGCGGTGCCCCATGGACGCTTTACAGCTCAAGGTTTCGGCCGAGGTTCGCAATAAGGTCGGAAAGGCGGCCGTGGTGGCCCTCGACTTGTGCATCGGCTGCGGGGTCTGCGTCCATAAGTGCCCCTCGGGTTCCCTTTCACTTGTTCGCAAACATGAAACAATCGAACCGCCCGAGACGCCAAGGGAATACATGAAGCAATATCTGGCCGACCGCCAGCCCGCACGGGAAAAACACGGAGAGGTTTCTTTGACAACAGGAGGTATCATCCATGGGTGAATCGCTAAAAAAGGCAATTACGGATCACCTGGGGTCACGGGTCACAACCGTCGGGTTTGCCCCCATAGATCGCTTTGGGGATGCTCCCGAGAAGCATAACCCCTCCGATGCCTGCAAGGGTGCAAAGACCGTCATCGTATTTGGAATCACAGTGCCCCAGGGGATGCTCCGTTCTCCGGGCTATAATCTCCATCTTCTCCACCGTAGCTACCACACGGTGTATGTTCACCTGGACGAACTTGCGCTTGAGGTCTCTAATTTTATTGAATCACA
>JAUUVE010000211.1 GCA_030589715.1 Desulfobacteraceae bacterium
CAAGCAATAGGTCGGCCTCTTCGTGAGTCAAAAACCGGGTGCTCTTATTGTCAATACGGGGGAGCTTGACCTGTTTTGAGGGAGAGTCTTCGCCCACAATACCATCACGTCTCGCCTGGTTCCACGCCTGTCTAAAGGTGGAGAACACATGTTGAATCATCCGGGGGGAACGTCCAGCATCGAGCATATTCTTCTTGACCCGTTCAAGGTGAAGAGGATGGATATCTTTCATGGGCATTTCCTTTAGGACAGGGGACAGCCAGTTCCTAAAATGACTGTCTTCCTGATCCACGGTTCTCTTAGCCTTGGTGTTCTGTAGGGGGAAGTAGCTCTGTAAAAAATATTCACTAAAGGTAATGGCCTGCTTATTCTTGAGGGCTTTAAGCTCATCCCTTTTTCGTTTAGCCTCTCGCCTTTCCTTTAGAGTGGAGCCGTCCTTTCCTGTGGCCTGGGATTGCTTAAGCTCTGAAAGGACCAGGTTGGCTTTCTTGGCTGTCAATCCCTTACTGGCCCACCCTAAACCCTCTTCCCTTCGTTTGCCTTCAAGTTGGTAGTAGATCGAGAAATACTGATCGAACTTAACACCGTACTTTCGGGTTTTATGTTCTCTGTATCTCACGCCCGGGAAATTAGTCTTTTTCCATTTGCCCATAAGTCCCTCCCGTGGTAATATCCTTCTAACAAAAGTTGTCCATGAATAGTCCATGAAATTTGGCTGAAATAAAGGGTTTCTGTGTGACGCTATGGGAAACATTATAAAGGGTAAGTGTACAAAATGTCAAGGTAAAAGTGTGACTAAATGAAGTTATGGGAAATGAACTTTAACAGACTTCTAATCCGCAGGCCGCAGGTTCGAATCCTGCCAGGCGCGCCAGCCTGTATCTAAAAAAATCAGCGAGGGTCTTATGACTTTTCAAGAACTTATTATGGCCCTAGAGAAATTCTGGGCCGATAATGGCTGCTTAATCCAGCAGCCCTATGACCTGGAGGTAGGTGCGGGGACCTTTAATCCCGCAACCCTTTTAAGGGTCTTGGGCCCTGAACCATGGTCTGTGGCGTATGTAGAGCCTTCGAGACGCCCAACGGACGGCCGATATGGTGATAACCCCAACCGCTTGGGGCACTATTATCAGTACCAGGTGATAATAAAGCCCTCACCTATTGACATACAGGATATTTACCTCGACAGCCTGAAGACCCTTGGCATTGATCCCCTTGATCACGACATACGCTTTGTTGAGGATGATTGGGAATCCCCCACCCTTGGTGCATCGGGGCTTGGGTGGGAGGTCTGGCTGGATGGCATGGAGATCACGCAGTTTACCTATTTTCAACAGGCAGGGAGTATCAGGCTAGATCCTATTTCAGTGGAAATAACATATGGGCTAGAAAGGATCTCCATGTATCTGCAAGAGAAGGAGAATGTCTTCGATCTCTTGTGGAATGATAGTGTCTCGTACGGGGATGTGCATAAGAAGGGAGAGTGGGAGCTTTCAACCTACAATTTTGAGCTTGCGGATGTGGAGATGCTCCTTAAGACATTTGATATGTATGAGCAGGAGGCAAAAAGGATCAGCGAAAAGGGTCTGGTCCTTCCGGCCTACGATTACTGCCTGAAGTGTTCACACATCTTCAATATCATGGATGCTAGGGGAGCGATCAGCGTGAGTGAAAGGACCCATCATATTGACCGTATCAGGAATTTGGCCCGCCTTGCTTCCAAGAATTATCTCGCCCAGCGGGAAGAGATGGGTTATCCGCTTATGGGGAAATGAGAGGCGCTGCGAATTTCAAAATTCTTATAAACCGAGAGGATTCATAAAGGGATATGAATGCGGAATTACTCTTAGAGATTGGAACGGAGGAAATCCCTTCGGGGTATTTGGAGAAGGGATTGCAGGAGCTGAGGCTCATTGCAGATGCCTGTTTAAGGGAAAACCGGATTGAAGTGGCAGGCGGCCTCCATACCTATGGGACACCTAGAAGGCTGGTCCTGACAGGTATGGGGATTTCACAAAAACAGAAAGATCTCGTGAAGGAGGTTACCGGCCCACCAAAGAGGGTGGCCTATGATGAAAGAGGGGCACCCACAAAGGCGGCCTTGGGGTTTGCAGAGAAACAAGGCGTATCGGTTGAAGATTTGGAGCTTATTGAGACCCCCAAAGGGGAGTATGTCTATGTTAAAAGCCAGGTCCCTGGAAGGCCAACCTTGGATGTCCTGGCAGAGTCTTTCCCTAAACTCATCGCCGATATTCCCTGGCCCAAGTCCATGTACTGGGGGGGGGTTGGCTTCCCCTTTGTGAGGCCCATTCATTGGATACTATGTCTCCTCAATGGTGAGGTGGTTCCATTTGAGGTAGCGGAGGTAAACAGCGGTAACACCACACGAGGGCATAGATTTATGGCGCCCGAGACCATGGAGATCTCAGACGTCCAGGATTATTTCCTAAGATTGGGAAAGGCCTTTGTGATAGTAGATCAGGAAGAGAGGAATAGGGCTGTAGAGAGGGTGGCCAAGGAGGCGGCCACAACTGTCGAGGGAACCCTTTCACAAGACCTTGAACTGGTATCAACGGTGGCCAATCTGATAGAATACCCCTCTGCAGTCTGCGGTAGTTTTGATGAGTCATTCTTGGCGATTCCCGACCCAGTCTTGATCACGGCCATGAAAGAACACCAAAAGTATTTTGCAATTTACGACGGGAAAGGTCAGTTGATGCCCAATTTTGTGGCTGTCAACAATACCGTTGTAAGGGATGAATCGATTGTTCAGAAGGGTCATGAGCGGGTCTTGCGTGCAAGGCTGTCTGATGCGGACTTTTTCTTCAAAGAGGACCGAAAAAGGCCCTTTTTGGATCGACTCGAGGACCTAAAAGGGGTTATCTATCAGGCTAAACTGGGGACCTCGTTTGCCAAGGTTGAGCGTTTCACCAGACTGGCTGAATATCTGGCCGAGATGGTGCTCCCAGAAAAAATGGATGGTGTGAGGCTTTCGGCGAGGCTGTGTAAATGTGACCTCGTCACCCATATGGTAACGGAATTTCCCACACTTCAGGGGGTCATGGGGAGAGAGTATGCTAGGATGGACGGGTACCCTGAAGAGGTCTGCCTTGGTATATATGAGCACTATCTTCCTTTGCGATCGGGGGGGCAACTCCCCACATCTAAGATCGGGGCCATTGTCGGGCTCGCGGACCGGATGGATACCATTGTCGGGTGTTTTGCGATCGGTCTCGAGCCGTCCGGGAGTGCGGATCCCTTTGCCCTTCGCAGGCATGCCCTTGCCGTAATCAGGATAATTGAAGATATGGGATGGGACCTGCCGCTGTTACAGTTCATCCAGAAGTCCCTTTCGGTATTATCCGAGGAGATGGAGCTGGATAATGCCGAGGTGCTTACGAGGGTGGCAGGCTTTTTCAGGGAGCGTTACAAGAACATGATGTTAGGGGCAGGGTATGAATCCGATCAGATCGAGGCAGTTATCTCCCTGGGGCTAGAGAGGATCAACCAGCTGCGTGAGAGAATCGATCAGCTCAATAGATTCGCTTCCGAATCGGATGAATTTCAGGAACTGGCCGTGACTTTCAAAAGGGTTAGCAACATCCTGAAGAGAGAGGACGCTCTATTTGAGGTGAACCCCTCCTTGTTTCAAGAGGAGTGTGAATCCACCCTGTGGGAGGCATATCAGTCCCTGGAGGGAGATGTGCATGCGTACCTGGATAGGGGGGCCTATTATGAGGCACTTGAGGTCATGGTGGGTCTAAGAAAGCCAGTGGATCTATTTTTTGACGGCGTAGAGGTTTTCACCAAGGATGACAAACCATTGAGAGAAAACAGGGTGGGGATATTACAGCATGTGGCTGGCCTTTTTATGAGCGTTGCAGACCTTTCAAAACTTTCCATTCCATTTTCTATTCCAGCTTCATCCCGATTCTAGTCACTCGGGCTGCGGCTTCTTGATTAGTATATACAACTCTCCGTCATGTTTTAAGTGGCCTGCGGCCACTTCGGCATATGGGCCGCTTCCAAAAAAGAGATCTGCCCTGCCTGCCCCTTTGATTGCGCCGCCCGTATCCTGATTTAGGGCGAAACGTGAAAATTTGGTCCAACCGGTGATGTGGCCGGAGCCATCCACTATGGGCCTTTGGCAGGATATGAAGGCCAAGGCCCCCTTGGGAAAAAGCCTTGAGTCCAGGGCCAGGGATCTCCCGGGAGTAACCGGAATATTGATGTTACCCAGGGGGCCATTCTCACGGACCTGAAAAAAGATGTACGAGGGATTGTGGTTGAGGACCTCTCTTACAAGCTGGGGATGTGAGGCGAGGTACCTGCGAATACTCTGCATCGAGAGTTCTTCCTTTGACAGGTAGCCCTTATCCAACATATGACGTCCAATACTGCGATACGGCCGACCGTTTGAGGCCATGTAGCCAACCGAGATGGTGTCTCCATCGGGCAGTCTCAACCGACCCGAACCCTGTATCTGAAGAAAGCTTACATCCACCGGGTCCTTTAGCCAGGCGATTTCCAGGCCGCGCCCTTTCAATACCTGTTCGACTTCGATCTGGTATCTGGAATAGTAGGGCAACACCTGATTACCATCAATCCTGGCAACGATTTTCTGGCTGTCAAACTCCTTTTTGAAAAGGGACAGGTCAATGTTCACCAGATCGTCGGGTTTTCTGTATATGGGATATTTAAAGGAATCATCAGGTCTCAGCCTGGCATCAAAGACCGGCTCAAAGTACCCGGTGAAGAGGACTTTGGGTCTTCCCACACGGCCAGCAGCCCGGTAGACCTTGAAATTTGCCTTGAGCTCTTTATTCAACCGATCAAGGTCAGGGCTTTCTGTGATGAGTTCCAAAAAGGTTTGCTGGGTTTCCTTTACCTGCAGACAGCTAAACCTATCAGGCCCATA
>JAUUVE010000093.1 GCA_030589715.1 Desulfobacteraceae bacterium
ACCTTAAGAGTGTTGAACGGGCCTTGGACAGGCTCGGCTATCCCTGCCGTATTACTAACGACAAAGAAGAGATCCTTAACTCTGAGAGGATAATCTTTCCCGGTGTGGGCGCAGCCGGAAAGGCCATTAAAGACCTGAGACGAATGGGCCTCGACAAGGTCTTGGCACAGGCCTTCGTGGGAGGCAACCCGATCCTGGGTATATGTTTGGGGGCGCAGATTATCCTGGACAGAAGTGAAGAAAACAATACCCGGTGCTTAGGTTTGATCAATGGAGAAGTCAGGCGATTCCCTTCCCCGCTTCTTTCGGATGACAATGAGCGACTCAAGATACCTCACATGGGATGGAACGGGATCGATGTAGCCAAGAAGCACCCGGTGCTGGAAGGGATCGCACCCGTAGACGAGTTTTACTTTGCCCATTCCTATTATCCGGCACCCGCTTCGGATGATTGCCTCATCGGTAAGACCGAATACGGCATAGAATTCCCCTCAGTCATAGGTAGGGGCAGTCTAATAGCTACTCAATTTCATCCAGAAAAGAGCGGTCCACCGGGCCTCCGGATCCTGGAAAATTTTTGCAAGTGGGACGGCAGCTATGCTTAGTAAAAGGATCATACCCTGTCTTGATGTAAGGGACGGAAAGACTACCAAGGGAATCAAATTTAGGGAAAATGTAGATATCGGCGACCCCGTAGAGATGGGGAAGTACTACTATGACCAGGGGGCGGACGAAATCGTTTTTTATGATATCACCGCATCCAGCGACAGGCGTGATATCATGATTGAGGTGGTGCAGCGTGTGGCAAAAGAGATCTTCATACCCTTTTCAGTTGGAGGAGGAATCCGGACGGTCGAGGATATACGAGGTGTACTGCTTGCCGGCGCCGAGAAGGTGAGCGTAAATAGCGCAGCCGTCAGGAATCCTGAGATTATTACACAGGGTGCCAGGGCCTTTGGGAGCCAGTGCATCGTATTGGGGATGGATGTCAAGGAGGTCAAACCTTCTGAGAAGATCCCCTCCGGGTATGAGATAGTTGTCGATGGGGGCAGGACGTCTACTGACATTGACGCCTTGGCCTGGGCCAAAAAGGCAGAGACCTTGGGGGCAGGCGAGATATGCCTCAATTCCATAGACGCTGACGGGACCCAGGAGGGCTATGAGTTGACCCTCACTTCGCTTATCTCCGAAAACGTTAATATCCCTGTTATCGCCTCCGGGGGGGCGGGAAACATTGAACACATCTACGATGTGTTTACAAGGGGTAAAGCTGACGCGGCCCTGATTGCTTCCATAGTCCACTACGGGACATATACCATCAGGAAAATTAAGGAAGAACTCCAGATACGGGGAGTAAAGGTCCGTGCAAACTGGTGAGACAAAAGCCTTATTGGCCCTGGAAGATGGAAAGATATTTGAGGGCCGTTCCTTTACCGGTCACTGTGAATCTACCGGTGAAGTAGTCTTCAATACCAGTATGTCCGGCTACCAGGAGATATTGACCGATCCTTCCTATTGTGGGCAGATGGTCACCATGACCTATCCCCTCATAGGCAATTACGGCATCAATGATGAGGACGTGGAATCCAATAGGATTCAGGTTGAGGCACTGCTGGTTAAGGAATACCAGGAGTATCCGAGTAACTGGCGATCACAAATGACCCTTGGTGACTATCTGAAGGCCAGTGACATACCGGGAATTGAGGGGATCGATACACGCGCCCTCACAAGGCATATCCGGCTTCAGGGCGCAATGAAGGCCGCCATTTCAACCATGGATCTGGATCCAGATTCATTGGTGGAAAGGGCAAGGCAGGCTCCGGATATGATAGGCCGGGATCTGGTCAAGGAAGTCACCACCAGCGACCCCATGTTCTGGAAGGACGGCCGCCCCGTTCCATTGGATGGAGGCATCGATAAGTTCCAATGGCCTGAAAGAGATCGTCTGTACCGTGTCGTTGCCATGGATTACGGCGTGAAGTTTAATATCCTGAGGTCTTTGGAGAAAAGGGGATGCACAATCCTCCTCATGCCCGCAAGTACAGAGAGCAAGGCCATTGACCGTCTTGACCCAGACGGGCTCTTCCTGAGCAACGGGCCGGGGGACCCCGCTGCGGTCACCTATGCGGTGGATGCCATCAGGGGCCAGATCGGCAAGAGACCGGTCTTCGGAATATGCCTTGGGCACCAGTTGATGGGATTGGCCTTGGGTGGCAAGACCTTCAAGCTCAAGTTCGGTCACCGTGGCGGCAACCAACCGGTCAAGGACCTTTCCACTGGGAAAGTAGAAATCACCTCCCAGAACCATGGATTCTGTGTGGATATGGAGTCCCTGAAAGACCAAGACGTTGAATTGACCCACATCAATCTCAATGATAACACCCTGGAGGGTCTCAAGCACAGAAAACACCCTCTTTTTTCGGTCCAATATCATCCCGAGGCCTCACCAGGTCCCCGTGACGCCTCCTATCTCTTTGATCGGTTTGTTGAGATGATGGGTAAGGATTGATGATTGCGGATTTTGGAATGCGGAATAAGAACTAGCAACAAATAACGAGTAACGGTTACAAGTATCCAGCAACGAGGATCAAGTATCCAGCGCAATGCCCAAACGAACAGACATTGAAAAGATCCTTATCATCGGCTCCGGCCCCATTGTCATCGGCCAGGCCTGTGAATTTGATTATTCGGGGACACAGGCCTGCAAGGCCTTGATGGAGGAAGGCTATCGGGTTGTGCTTGTAAATAGCAACCCCGCCACCATCATGACAGACCCTGAAACGGCCCATCGCACCTACATCGAGCCGATTACCCCCGAGATCGTATCAAAGATAATCAAACGTGAACGGCCAAACGCAATTCTTCCAACCCTGGGCGGTCAGACCGGGCTCAACACGGCCGTGAAGGTGGCCGAGACCGGTTTGCTGGATGAGCTGAATGTGGAGATGATCGGGGCGTCCATCCCGGTCATACAAAAAGCCGAAGGCCGGGAGCAGTTCCGTGATGCCATGAGTCGGATCGGTCTGCGGGTCCCGCTAAACGGCATCGCCCGAAACATGGAACAGGCCAGAGAGGCAGCGGAGAGGATCGGCTATCCTCTCATCATCCGAGCCGGTTTTACGCTTGGAGGAACCGGAAGTGGCGTGGCCTACAACCGGGAAGAGATGGAAAGCCTCGCCAGCGCCGGGCTCGAGGCCAGTATGATCTCCGAGATCATTGTTGAGGAATCCCTCATCGGCTGGAAGGAATTTGAGCTGGAGGTCATGCGAGATTTCAAGGACAACGTGGTCATTATCTGCTCCATCGAGAATTTCGACCCAATGGGGGTTCATACGGGCGATAGTATTACCGTGGCCCCTGCTCAGACCCTTACTGACAGGGAATATCAGACCATGCGAGATGCAGCTATTGCTATCATCAGGGAGATCGGTGTGGAAACGGGTGGCAGCAATATCCAGTTCGCGGTGCATCCCGGAAATGGTGATATGGTTGTTATTGAGATGAACCCGAGGGTGTCGAGAAGTTCCGCCCTGGCTTCCAAGGCCACCGTTTTTCCCATCGCAAAAATCGCTGCCAAGCTGGCCGTGGGGTATACACTGGATGAAATCGCCAACGATATCACCCGAGAGACACTCGCCTCGTTTGAGCCTACCATTGATTACTGCGTCGTAAAAATACCCCGATGGACCTTCGAAAAATTCCCTGATGCTGAAGACCTCCTGACCACCTCCATGAAGTCCGTGGGCGAGACCATGGCCATCGGCAGGACCTTCAAAGAGGCACTCCAAAAGGCTATCAGGTCCCTGGAAATTGGAAGGTTTGGTCTCAACTCTGATACCGGTTTTAAGTCGGATCCCCAGGAAATAGAACAGTATCTCATGGCCCCCAACTCGAGGCGTTTGTTTTACATTTATGAGGCCCTCAAGCAAGATATACCAATTGAAAGGATATATGAACTATCTCATATCGATCCCTGGTTTCTCTATCATCTAAAGCAGATACTGGACCTTGAAAAGCACCTCTGGGGCGTTGCCAATATGGGGCTTGGGCTGATGGACTGCAATTCCGAACTGGTAAGAAAGGTTAAGGAATATGGCTTTTCCGATGTGCGGCTAGCAGAAATCTTTGACAGCAATGAGCAGGCCATCAGGGACATACGGTCTTCCAAAGGCTTAGAACCAGTTTACAAACTGGTGGATACATGTGCTGCCGAGTTTGAAGCCTATACACCCTATTATTACTCAACATACGAGCAAGAGAACGAGATCCGCAAGTCGAAAAAGAAAAAAGTGGTTATCCTGGGAGGCGGTCCCAACCGCATCGGGCAGGGAATTGAATTTGATTATTGCTGTGTTCACGCCTCCTTCGCCCTTAGAGAAATGGGCATAGAGAGCATTATGGTCAACAGCAACCCGGAAACGGTGAGCACCGATTATGATACCTCGGACAAACTCTATTTTGAGCCCCTGACCAGAGAGGATGTCTTAAACATTGTTGAACAGGAAGAACCCGAAGGTGTTATCGTTCAATTCGGTGGCCAGACCCCCTTGAATTTATCGGTTCCCCTGGCAGAGGCCGGGGTAAATATCCTTGGAACGAGTCCTGACAGCATAGACCGCGCTGAGGACAGGGAACGGTTTCAGGGCCTGCTGGACAAATTGGGCATCCTGCAGCCTCAAAACGGGATCGCTACAGACAAGCAAGGGGCGATCCAGGTGGCCGGGAAAATCGGTTATCCCGTTGTGGTCAGGCCTTCCTTTGTCCTTGGCGGCCGTGCCATGGAGATTGTATATGACAGGGAGGATCTGGAGTTTTACATGATCATGGCCGTTCGAGTTTCCCCTGGAAAACCCATTTTAATAGATAAGTTCCTTGAGGATGCCGTTGAAGTTGACGTGGATGCCATCTCCGATGGAAAGGATACGATTATCGGAGGGGTAATGGAACATATCGAGGAGGCCGGCATCCACAGCGGAGACAGCGCCTGCGCCCTCCCGCCAATCTCCTTAAGGCCAGAAACCATAGAGCAGATAATGGCCCATACCAAGGCCCTCGCCACGGAACTGAATGTGGTGGGACTGATGAACATCCAGTTCGCGGTAAAGGAGGGGATCGTCTACGTCCTGGAAGTGAATCCAAGGGCATCCAGGACTATCCCTTTTGTGAGCAAGGCAACCGGCATTCCTCTGGCCAAGCTTGCCACAAAGGTCATTATGGGAAAAAGCCTGAAAGAGCTTGGCCTGATCCGGGAGGTCATCCCGAGTCATGTCTCTGTGAAAGAATCGGTCTTCCCCTTTAGCCGATTTCCGGGAGTAGATACCCTTTTGGGACCCGAGATGAAATCCACCGGCGAGGTCATGGGTATCGGTACCTGCTTTGGGCTCGCTTTCGCAAAATCACAAATGGCAGCGGGCCAGAGATTGCCGCTGTCAGGTACAGTATTCATCAGCGTAAGGGATGAGGACAAACAGGCGATACTCGACATCGCCTCCGATTTCCGGAATCTAGGGTTCAGGATTGCCGCCACAAAAGGGACCTCCGGTTTCCTTTTGGGCCACGGCATTTCCAATACGAGGGTCAAAAAGGTAAGGGAAGGAAGACCTCATGTGGTGGATATGATCAAAAATGGGGAAATCGATCTCGTGGTCAACACAACAAGTGACAAAAAGGCCATCGCTGAGTCCTTCTCAATCCGCCGTACAGCCCTGATATTCGGAATTCCTTATACAACAACCTTGGCAGGAGCCAGGGCCACGGTGCAGGCCATAAGATCCATGATGAAGGGAGATATTGAAGTAAAGACGATTCAGGAGTACCATATTGGTATTGATGATTGACTATTGACGATTGATGATTGTTTGAGCGTAGCGGCCTCCGGCTCGTAGATCCTACGGCTCGGAGAGAAATCCCGATTCATCGGGGATGATTGGAAGAGTCTGGGCAAAGGGATCGAATATGAAGGAAGAACCTGGAACGGCGGGGGAGGAGTTGCACCCACGTCGCCCTAAAGAGGAGTGCGGAATCTTCGCAGTTTACGGTCACGAAGATGCTGCCAAACTGACCTATTTCGGTTTGTATGCCTTGCAGCATCGCGGGCAGGAAAGCGCTGGCATCGTCACCTCTGATGGGAAACAGGTTTTGGAGCACAAGGCTATGGGTCTTGTTCCCGAGATCTTTAACGAAGCAGTCTTAGATAGCCTCAAAGGGCATATAGCACTTGGGCATGTGAGATATTCCACTACCGGTTCATCCCTTCTTATAAACGCCCAACCATTCAAGATCAGGTATTCGGGAACCTCTCTGGCTATAGCCCACAACGGCAACTTGGTGAATGCGAGCCGGATCCGATCAGAACTGGAGGACAGGGGATCCATTTTCCAGACCAGTATGGACACCGAGGTGGTGCTTCATTTGACTGCCAAGTATTTGAAGCGGGGTCTGGAAGAGGCCATGAGCGAAACAATGGCCCGGATTAAGGGGGCATATTCAATGGTAGTGATGACCGAAGACGCCATCATCGCTGCCAGGGATCCCAACGGCTTTCGACCCCTTTGTCTTGGAAAACTGAACTCCAGCTATGTGGTTGCCTCAGAGACCTGTGCCCTTGACCTGGTAGAAGCGGAATACATCAGGCAGGTAAAGCCAGGGGAGATCCTTATTATCAATCAGAATGGTATCAGAAGTATGCCTCCAAGGACAAGTCTTCGCAAAAGCCAGTGTGTCTTTGAACTGATCTATTTTGCCAGGCCTGACAGCAACGTATTTGACCAGAACGTATACCTTTTTCGGAAAAAACAAAGGAAGCTGCTGGCCCGGAAATTCCCCCGAGAGGTTGATCTCGTGATGCCTTTTCCCGATTCCGGAAACTACGCAGCCATTGGCTATGCACAGGAATCCGGAATCCCCTTAGAGATGGGGGTAATTAGAAACCACTATGTGGGCAGGACCTTTATTCAGCCCTCTCAGAGCATGAGAGATTTTGGAGTGAAGGTGAAGCTCAATCCCGTAAAGGAGCTCTTAAGGGATCGGAAGGTGTTGATCATAGAGGACTCCATCATACGCGGGACAACGGCACGTTCCCGAATAAAGACCCTGAGAAAGGTGGGGGCCCGTAAGGTCCATATGCTCGTGAGTTGTCCACCCCACCGATTTCCATGCCATTATGGAATCGATTTTTCAAGTAGAGGTGAACTGATTGCGGCACAGAAATCGGTGGATGAAATCGGGGATTTTATTGGTCTGGACAGCCTCGGCTATTTGGATGTCGACAACCTGGTAAAGCCCTCTGACAACACCAGAGAAGAGCGTTTCCTGGCCTGCTTTGACGGGAAAGACACTGTCCGTATTGACGATAGATTCACCAAACAGTGATTTG
>JAUUVE010000126.1 GCA_030589715.1 Desulfobacteraceae bacterium
AATTTGATGGAATTTGGGTGACGGCGTAGGTAAGTTAGAAGGCTGAGAGCTGATAACGCCCCGATGAGACGAGGTGGCAATCTCATCAAAGGAGTGGTCGAATGAACATTCCGTTAACTCCAATGCGCTTTCTTGAAAGGACCGTAAAGATCTACGGTGAAAAGACGGGAGTGATTTGCGGAGACCATCGTTTCTCCTATCTTGCCTATGGAGAACGGGTCAACCAACTTTCCAACGGACTTTTGAAATTGGGGATTCAAAAAGGAGACCGGATCTCCTATTTGGGTTATAACTGCCACCGACTCCTTGAGGCCTTCTATGGTATCCCCCAAATCGGAGCCGTTCTCCTCCCCCTCAACATCCGGCTGCTATCCAGTGATTTCGAGTACATTATCAATGAATCCGAGCCAAAGGTCCTGTTTCTGGACAGGGATTTCATTCCCCAGATCGATTCGATCCGGGACCGGATTTCTTCGGTAGAGAAGTTTGTTCTGTTGGGTGAAGGCAGTGATTGCCCGACCTGGATTTCCGGCACCTATGACGAGCTGCTCGCAGGTGCATCCACAGACACCCCTTACCCCCTTGGGACTTACTCCTTTGCAGAGGATGACGTGGCGGAGATCTTTTACACCAGCGGGACCACGGGAAAACCCAAAGGGGTCATGCTCACCCACCGCAACCTGTACCTTCATGCCCTTGTCACCCTTGCGGTCTCTCCTATGGACGAGACCGATGTCCTGCTCCACCTCATCCCACTTTTTCACGTCAATGGTTGGGGTACGCCCCATTACTTCACGGCAAAGGGCGGGACCCACATCATGACCCAGAAATTTGATCCCTTGGAAGCCCTCAAGGTTATTCAGGAGAAAAAAGTCACCCGCCTCTATATCATTCCAACCATGGTCAACGCCATAATGGATCTGGCTGATTTTAAGAAATATGACGTCTCAAGCATGAGAATATTACTCATCGGGGGGGCCCCCCCGCCAACAGGAATCATAGAGAGGACCGAAGAGGCCTTTGGATGCCTGGTACACACCGGCTTTGGTATGACCGAGACATGCCCTCTTATTGCATGGCCGGAGGTGGGGCCGTGGCTTGATCCTGCGGTCAGGGAATATCGTGCCAAAAAGACCTGGGGGTTTCCCATGCTTGGCGTGGAATTCCGGGTTGTGGACAAGGAAGGGAACGATCTCCCGTGGGACGGTGAGGCCATTGGAGAACTCCTGGTGCGAGGAGATATGGTCATGAAGGGGTATTACGGTAACCCGGAGGTAACAAAGAAGGCCTTAGAGAGTGGTTGGTATCATACGGGTGATCTCGTCTCCATGGGTCCTGATGGATCTCTCTTTATCAAGGATAGAATGAAAGAAATCATAATCAGCGGAGGAGAAAACATCTCATCCCTTGAGGTTGAGCAGGGCCTTTATTCCCACCCGGACATTTTGGAATGCGCTGTGATCGGCAAACCCCATGAAAAATGGGGCGAGGTGCCCATGGCCTTTGTGGTAGCGAGGGAAGGGTCCGAACTTACGCCGCAAGAGATTATCGATTTCGCCAAGTCTCAAATGGCCCGTTTCAAGGCTCCCAAAGAGGTGAGGATAATTGATGACTTTCCACGAGGAGGGACAGGAAAAATTTTAAAATCGGTGCTCCGCGAAAGGGTCCGATCTTCCTTGTGAACTTGAAGGAACAAAGGGGGTGATATATGGCCTGAAGAGAGGTTGTTTAAGTGTCGGGTAAGATATAAACACTTTAATATGCTTTGAAAGGAGGGCATCATGAAAAAGATCGTTCTTATTGGCTTCATTGCACTTATCCTATCCTTTTTCTCTATTGCGCCTACTCAGGCCGCAGAACCAATCAAGTTCGGGTTTCTGCATACCCTGAGCGGTGGGGTGGGTCAGGTCTACGGTGTTCCAGACCAGGCAGGCGTGAAAATCGCTGTTGAGGAAATCAACAAGGCAGGAGGCGTTCTGGGCAGACCCCTCGAAATGATCTCCAGGGATGACAAGCTGAAAGCCGAGGTTGGAGTACGGGAGGCCAAGGATCTTATCCTGAATCAGAAGGTGCACTGGATCCAGGGAATCGTGAGCAGTGGTATAGCCCTGGCTGTTTCTGCATATTGCAAGACACAGAAGGTCATTTTCATCGATACGGTGGCCCAGTCAGCTGCAACGACGGGAGAAAAAGGACATCGCTATGTCTTCCGTATCACTACCAACACCACCAACTATGCCCGTTCCATTGCCAATGCCGCGGCCAAGTTCTGGGGAGGCAAGAAGGTATTCATTATTGGTCCTGATTACGAATACGGCCACAGGTGCAAAAAGGATTTCATGAAGACCTATACCGGGCTGGTCCCCGGTGCCGAGGTCGTCGGTGAACTCTGGCCGAAATTGGGCACAAAGGACTTCACCCCTTATATCACAAAGATCATGTCCTCAAACGCTGACTTTGTCTATACCTCACTGTGGGGAGGAGAGGTCCTGTCATTTACAAAAACGGCTTGGCCATTCGGGTACTTTGACAGAGTCAAGATGGCCGGACAGGACTGGGGCAATATGGAGGGCCTCTCAAAGATGACCAGGAAGGCTTATCCTAAGGGTGTGCTTGGTGGTTCCCATTACCCCTGGTGGCTGCTCGACAACCCAATCAACAACGTGTACTATCCAAAGTTCAAAAAAGTGACCGGGATGGATGCGGGACTCGCTGCAGCTTCAGGGTACACCACAGTCTATGCCATGAAAAAGGCAATCGAAAAGGCCGGGTCATTGGACACCGAAAAGATCATCGATGCCCTGGAGGGGATGGTAATCGATTCGCCTGTTGGACCGTTGAAAATCAGGGCGTGTGACCACCAGGCCATGTGGCCCTTCTGGGTGGGCCCGGTGGCTTTTACTAAAGAGTTTTCCTGGCCCCACATCACAGATGCGGTCGCAATGGATCCTCCTGATAAGGGTTACCGGACTTGTTCTGAGATCGAGGCCGCCCGGAAAGCGCAGAAATAGAAGAGAGCAAAATGAAGTGCCTGCCTTCCCCACCCCCCACATAGGGGGTGGGGTGAGGGGCAGGGTTAACTTCGGGCAAAAGTTCAATCTAAAGAAGATAGTTTAAGCGTCTTATGAACTTACAGGGATTGGTCATACAACTCTTGAGCGGGATGAGCGTGGGGATGGTCATCTTCCTGATCGCCGTGGGTCTCTCCCTCATTTTCGGGACCTTACAGGTACTCAACCTGGCCCATGCATCTATTTATATGCTGGGGGCCTACCTCTGTTTCTGGATAAGCTCCATGCTTTCCCAGGTAAGCGGTTCCTTTTGGTGGAGTTTGCTCATGGCCCCCCTCCTGGTGGCGATGTTTGGAGGATTTCTGGAGGTTCTTCTCCTGCGACGCATCTATGGGAGAGAGATGCTTGACCAATTCCTCCTTACATTTGCGCTCATCCTGATCATCGGAGACCTATGTAAGCTCGCCTGGGGGGTGGAATACCATACAGTTGATACGCCCTGGCCCCTGGATAAGGCGATCATATTTGGGGGACTCGTGTTTCCCCGTTACAATGTCTTCCTTATCCTTTCTGGTCCCCTGATCTATGTCGGCCTGTGGAGTCTCATTCGCTATACGCGATTGGGGAGCGTTGTCCGGGCAGTCACTTACAACAGGGAAATGGCCAATGCCCTGGGGGTGAATGTCCCTCTTGTCTATACGGGGGTCTTTATGCTGGGGTGTTGGTTAGCTGGGTTGGGTGGAGCACTTGTGGCCCCCATGTCTGCTGTCATGCCGGGGATGGACATGGTAGTCCTCATCGATTGCTTTATTATCGTGGTGATCGGTGGTCTTGGGAGTATCTCCGGTGCCTTCCTGGGTTCCATGATATTTGGATTGGTCACTGCCTTCGGAATTCTGGTCGCCCCGAGACTGGCTATCGCCTTTGGGTTTATCCTCATGATCGTTGTCCTGATTATCCGACCCTGGGGTCTTATGGGAAAGCCCGAACGATGAAATCCTTTTTCAAACAAAGAAATAATGGGAAAGCTGTTGGTCTGCTTGCTGCATTCGCTTTTTTTGCAGTCCTGCCCCTGTTTATTGGCGAGGGTTATATCAGCCTTGTCAACGAAATGCTCATTCTGGCCGTGGCTGCATCCGGTTTGAACCTGATGATGGGTTATGCCGGGATGGTCTCTTTTGGCCCATCAGGGCTTTATGCCGTGGGTGCTTACACCACAGCCCTTATTCTCATTTATACAGAAATTCCCTTCGGTCTTGCCCTGATAGCTGGGCCGGTTATGGCAGGCATCATCTCTGTGGTCGTTGGATGGTTCTGCGTGCGTTTAACCCATGTCTATTTTTCCCTTCTCACCCTCGCTTTTTCCCAGATTATCCACACGATCATATTCGGGTGGTATGGATTTACTCACGGTGATGACGGGATCGTCGACATACCAGTCCCGGAGTTTTTGTCTTCGATCACGAATTATTATTATTTCAGCTTGATCATTGTATGTATCTGCTTGGCTCTATTGTGGATGATCGTCAATTCCCCTTTTGGGAAGACCCTTCAGGCCCTTCGTGAGAATCCGGAGAGGACGGAGTTCGTTGGTATCCACATACGGCGGTACCAGCTCGCCGCTTTTGTGCTCTCCGGGGTCTTTCTGGGCGTTGCGGGTTCGCTATATTGCGGCTTCAACAAGAACGTATTTCCTGACTTCGCCGACGTGATGAAATCGACCGAGATGCTGGTCGTTTGTCTCCTTGGCGGAATCTACTATTTTCTTGGACCCGCTGTAGGATCCATTGTGTACATATTCCTCGACAAGACGATTTCAAGCTTCACAGAATACTGGCCTCTTGCGCTGGGCCTCGTCATTATTGTTCTCTTGATATTTATGAGGGGTGGAATTGTGGGGTTCTTTTCAGAAAGCGTTGCAGCAATGAAAGAGAGGGGTCGTGCTAAACAGCATGTTTCGCATTGAGGGGATTAGAAAATCGTTCGGAGGGTTGATGGCTGTTAACGATGTGTCCCTCAATATAGAGGAAGGAGAACTCAGCTCCATAATCGGTCCAAACGGAGCGGGAAAGACAACCCTGTTCAATCTTCTCACCGGTCATCTGCTGCCGGATAAGGGGCGTATCCTGTTCAAGGAAAAAGAGATTACCGGGCTCTCAACCCATGAAATATGCAGAAAAGGGATCGGGAGGTCCTTTCAGAGGACAAATATTTTTCCGCGACTCAGCGTCTTCGACAATGTCCAGGTGGCGGTAATGTCGTGGCGGAAAAAGAGCCGCAACATCTTCCTCAGGGCCCAAAGGTTGCTCAGAGAAGAGACAGATGAAATCTTGGAAAGTGTAGGCCTTGGGGACAAAACGGAGAAGACGGCCGGTCTCCTTGCCCATGGTGACCAGAGGCGGCTCGAGATCGGGATCGCCCTGGGCAGCCATCCGGAACTTCTGTTACTGGACGAACCGACGGCCGGAATGAGCCCCGAGGAGTCGGAGAGGACCGTGGACCTCATCCAGGGACTTGCCCGTGAAAAAGGTCTTACCCTCCTCTTTATCGAACACGATATGAATGTGGTGTTTCGCATTTCAGAGAAGATCAGGGTAATGCACATGGGAGAAATCATCGCCGAAGGCAAGCCTGAAGAGGTGAGGGCTAACGAGGAAGTTCAGAGGATCTACCTGGCTGAGGAAGCATGATGTTATTAGAAGTAAAAGGGATTAACACCTTTTACAGCATCAGTCACATCCTTTTCGATGTCTCTATGGAGATTGACAAGGGTGAAGTGGCCTGCATCATTGGAAGAAATGGCGTTGGTAAGACGACAATGCTCAGGAGCATTATGGGCCTTACAACTCCACGTTCAGGAAGCATCCTGTTCGCTGGTGTTGAAATACGAGGCAAGCAGCCCTTTGAGATTGCACGACTGGGAATCGGTTTTGTGCCGGAAGACAGGATCATCTTTCCCGATCTGACCGTGAAGGAAAACCTGGGGATAGCGTCAAAAGGAAAGGACAAAGGCCCTTGGACATTTGAGAGGGTCTACAAGATGTTTCCTATTCTGGAGAAACGTCAAGCCCAGATGGGGGGGACCCTTTCAGGCGGGGAGCAACAGATGCTGACTATCGCAAGGACCCTGAAGGGAAACCCTCGGCTCCTTCTTCTTGATGAGCCTTCAGAAGGTCTGTCTCCGTTGGTGATCAAGGAACTCGAAAATCAGGTACGTAGCCTGAAGAAAGAGGGGATGCCTATCCTTCTCTCAGAGCAGAATTCCAGTTTTACCTTGAAGCTCTCTGACCGTGCCTACATTCTGGAGAAAGGAGAGCTCCGCTGGAAAGGAGATGTAAGGGAACTCAAGGAAAAGCCGGAGATCCTGAAGACCTATCTGGGCGTGT
>JAUUVE010000245.1 GCA_030589715.1 Desulfobacteraceae bacterium
AGAATGGTTTTCAGGGCGGGGATTAAAAATGGAGATATTGATTTTTTGGCCATAAATGACCTCACAGATCCTCCAACCCTTGCCCACCTGCTGAAATATGATTCGGTTCATGGTACCATTGAGGCAGATATCTCTTCTACCGACCATTCGGTGATAGTCAATGGGAAAGAGATTGAAATATACTCAGAGAGGGAGCCTGGCAGATTACCCTGGGGGGACCTGGGTGTTGAGACGGTCTTTGAATGTACTGGCCTATTTAGGGATCGGGAGAAGGCCGCGGCCCACCTTGAGGCTGGGGCCAAGAAAGTCATAATTTCAGCTCCGGCAAAAGGGCCGGATCTGACGGTAGTTATGGGGGTGAACCAGCATGAATATGACGGACAAAGGCACCATATCGTCTCAAACGCTTCTTGCACTACCAATTGTCTTGCCCCGGTTTGTAAGGTCCTGCTAGACCGCTTTGGAATAGAAAAGGGGCTTATGACCACTACTCATGCCTACACGGGAGATCAGCGGTTACTGGATTTCCCTCACAAGGATCTTAGAAGGGCCCGTGCTGCTGCACTATCCATGATTCCGACCACAACGGGTGCTGCTAAGGCCGTTTCCTTGGTGCTTCCCCAACTGGAGGGCAAGTTAAATGGAATGGCTATCCGGGTGCCTACCCCGAATGTGTCGGTAGTGGACCTTGTTGTTCAGCTGAGCAAGCCCGCCACTGTAAATGAAATCAACAATGCAATGAAGGAAGCCGCGGAGACTGATTTGAAAGGGATCCTGGCATTTAGCAACGAGCCTCTTGTCTCCATTGACTTTAACGGTTCCCCTGTTTCCTCTACTGTAGACGGGCCCTTAACCTCGGCCATCGGCGATATGGTCAAGGTCTTGGCCTGGTATGATAACGAGGTCGGTTATTCCAACCGAATGGTAGATCTGGCCTTGCATATGACCAATAGCTAATTCCTGTCCTTTTGGTTGACTAATGATGCCCATTTCCAGAAAGATAGATCAACAATAAATTGCTGACGGCGGATCTTTCTAAGATACTTCTTGCTCCAGGTTTACTGAGCTACCATTCCTTTATGAGATGGGAGAGTTGAGATGATGAAAAGGCGGCCTTTGATTGCTGGCAACTGGAAGATGAACTTGAGTGTTGATGATTCCATTAAGCTAGTCAGAGAGATTGCTGCCAATACGGATCAACTCGAAGGGGTTGAAGTGTTGGTAGCTCCTCCATTTACAGCCCTTAGCGCTGTCAAGGAGGCGATCGGAAATTCCAGGATTTTTTTGGGTGCACAAAATATTCACTGGGAAATGAGTGGTGCTTACACAGGAGAGATATCCGGTACGATGCTCCAGGAGGCGGGGTGCACCCACGTGATCATTGGTCATTCAGAGAGGAGAAGCCTTTTCAAAGAAACAAGCGAGATAATTGATTTCAAGGCAAAGGCAGCGTCTCTCCTGGGTCTTGTCCCTATTTTGTGTATAGGTGAGACCCTTGAGCAAAGAGAAGGTGGACAGACATTTGCGGTACTTAGGGAGCAACTGGTTCTTTCTCTCAATAATTACAGGACCGATCGGATGATGCCTCCTTCCACTATTCTGGCCTATGAGCCTGTATGGGCCATCGGCACAGGCAAGACCGCAACTCCATTGCAGGCACAGGAGGTCCACCGATTCATCCGAGAGTGGATCGACAAAAATTTTGATTCAGGAACCGCATCCCAGGTTCGCATTCTGTATGGAGGAAGTGTAAAACCCGACAATATATCGGATCTTATGTCAAAGGAAGACATAGATGGAGCCCTGGTGGGCGGGGCCAGCCTCAAGGCTGATTCTTTTCTTCAGATAATTCGTTTTGATGAAAGGTGATCCGCTGTCGCCTCCCCCAATAACCTGATTCATATAAAATTTCTCCCGTGTCTTTTTCCTTTAAAAGCCCCGCCTTGATTAACAACAATCTAAGGGCTTGAGGAGTCCTAAATCGATCTTGATTCAAACAGCCTGTGGGGTCCCTGGTGGGTACCATGCCTTGGGCAAACCGCAGACATGATGAGTAAACCCCGATGTTGCAAAAAATCTACCCCTTGATTTGAATGAATTCTGGAACTTGTCAAAAAACGGCCATTGATTTCAACATCGGGGTTCACATTTGATGAAGTCCTGGGATAGCATCAATAGTTAATTTTTGTACTTGTATGGCAGCATATTTCGTACTCCCTGGTGAATTTTAATGCAACATCGGGGTAAACTTCAAATCATCATCGAGGATAACCCGGCCAAGGTAGCTCTCACGGCAGCGAATATCTTTGCCAGCTCATGTGGAGAGTCGATTTCCGAGAGGGGACGTTTTGCTGTGGGCATCTCCGGTGGCTCTACCCCCAGATTGTTTCACAGGATCCTGGCGGAAGAACCATGTAGATCTGAGATTCAATGGGATAGCACCCATGTATTCTGGGTTGATGAACGGTGCGTCCCAGAGGATAACCCGGCCAGCAATTATGGTACTGCCAAAGGAGACTTCCTGGACAGGGTCCCCCTTCCTCCGAGGCAGATACATCCCATGCCGGGCCGACTCCCCCCAGAGGATGGGGTCTCAAGATACCAGGCAGAATTAATGGATTTTTTCCGCCTGAAAGAGGGGGAATTCCCTGTCTTTGATATGATATTTCTGGGGGTGGGCAAAGATGGGCACGTAGCCTCTCTTTTTCCTGGCAAACCCTCACCAGATGAAGAGGATAGCCTTTTGGAGGCGGTCACAGGGGGTGACCCTTATCTCCCCCGCCTCACCATGACCTATCCTCTCCTCAACCACGCAAGGCGAATCGTATTCTTGGCCACAGGCATGGAGAAGGCCCCGATTCTCAAGGCGATACTTAATGACAGTCAGGCTCTTCTGCCAGGCAAAAAAATATTCCCGTCAAATGGGAGATTGACCTGGATCCTGGACAGGGATGCTGCTTCACTGCTGCCAGCAGAGATAGCCCAATAGGCCTTCCATGAGGGCATCCATAATTTCTTGACGCCCTGTTTCTGGGGAGTTGTATGAGGCTATTAATACGCCTAAAATATAGCTTTTTCCCTTGACCTTTAACAGATCTATGGCTTAACCTACAAAGGATAATGGGCCCGGTTACACTCGCGGGTCGGTTCTGCTCTGAAGGATCGTTTCCTTTGCCAGGGCGGCGACCTGAGGGTTGGGATCATTAAAGAATTTCTTGAAAGGAGGTCAGTGCTTTGGCAGAGGGGACCGTAAAATGGTTTAGTGAAAGGAAGGGGTTTGGCTTCATTGAACAGCAAGGGGGAGAGAAGGACGTATTTGTTCACTATTCCTCCATTAGCATGCCTGGATTCAAGACCCTGGCCGAGGGTGAGAGGGTTAGTTTTGATATCGAAGAGGGCGACAGAGGACCGGTGGCCAAAAATGTCATGAAGTTATAGCTGGCTGTAACATGGTTGTGACCAGAGGCATCTCGGACTTGCTCCCCGGGATGCCTTTTTTGTTCAAATTGAGGTGATATGGCGGAACTTTGGCCTGATTTCCTCGATGAATTCTAAATCAGACGCAACTCCTTGACATTATTCTTTATTTGATGCCCTCGGCGTGTTGTTTATGTAACCTTGGGGTTGACACAGCCTGCCGTAGTTGAATATCATTAGAATAATATAAGGCACCATCAGGAGGGATGGCCGAGTGGTTTAAGGCGGCGGTCTTGAAAACCGTTGAGTGTAAAAGCTCCGTAGGTTCGAATCCTACTCCCTCCGCCATGACCGGCAGAAAATCCTTAGACTTCCGGTTGATAAGCAGCTATTTATAAATTGCCACCTTTTCCCCTTCCCGATTACTGTCAAGGGTGTTACAATTGAATCGGGTTGAAGGCTTGCGGAGAGATGGCCGAGTTGGCTGAAGGCGCTCGCCTGCTAAGCGAGTGTAGGGCGAAAGCTCTACCGAGGGTTCGAATCCCTCTCTCTCCGCCATTTCAATTCTTCCCTCTCGTGCCAGGATAGTGATTTCACTCGTACCTATGCTCTGACTTACCCTCCTTCTAAATCCCAGATCTTTGAGGTACTGAGAAGCCCCCCCGCTTTGAAGGCACAACTACAAGGAGATTTGATATCATGTCTGGTTTGAAGGTGAACGGTATCGACATATATTATGAGATTCATGGCCAGGGAGATCCTCTGGTCTTGATAATGGGGTTAAGGCGGAACACTGAATGGTGGTACTCTCAGATTCCCACCCTATCTGAGCATTTTAGGGTTATTGCCTTTGATAATCGAGGGGCAGGGCGTTCTGGCAAGCCAGAGATGGATTACTCCATACGGCTTTTTGCAGATGATACTGCTGGATCGATGGATGCCATGGGTATTGACAGTGCACATATCCTGGGCGTCTCCATGGG
>JAUUVE010000233.1 GCA_030589715.1 Desulfobacteraceae bacterium
CTCTACGATTCCGGTTGGGTAGAATATCGGCATCTCCCCCCCGCCAAATTCCACCATCTTGGCGCCCAGGCCCAGGTGCCTATCATAAAAACAGGTTCTTTTCAGTTCGCTCATCAACTATCTCCTTCCCCCTCAAAAAAAGAACCCTCCTGTTAGAATCACTTTAACAGGAGGTCTAACCTTTTAATTCTATTTATACTACCAGACTCGCCCATATTCGTCAACTCAAGAAAGACACTCCATAAGGGGTTGGGGGTGGGCGGCCTCTTTGCTGAACGTGATAAGTTGCTTGCTCATGAAAAGGCGAAGCAAACCCCACAAATCTTCAATCTTCAATCTTGCGGTTTAACCGGGTTAGTGTATTTGCATTCATATCCCTGATGTGATAGCTTACGTCCTCTTTATTCATAATATATATCCCTACATCGGGCCTCCCTTTTGAGGGAGAAGCATCCTGAGGAATCTTTGCGAAGGAGAAATGCTTATGAAAGAAATCAGTGAATTGATCTTACCCGATGATCTTCGTTATGCAGAGGATCACGAATGGGCCAGGGTGGAGGGTGACAGGGTAAGGGTCGGACTTGACGACTATGCCCAGGATCAGCTCGGGGACATCGTTTTCGTGGAGCTGCCCCAGCCGGGTGATACCTTTGAAAAGGGACAGGAATTCGCAACTGTGGAATCTGTCAAGGCCGTTGTGGAATGCTACCTGCCTGTCAGTGGAGAAATTGTCGCCGTAAATAAACAGCTTGAGGATTCCCCGGAACTGATGAACGAAAGTTCTTACGGTGACGGATGGATGGTCGAGGTCAACCCCAAAGATCTATCCGAAATGGACACCCTTATGACCAGCACCGAGAATCTGGAAAGGCTGAAAGGAGCAGAGTAAATGCGTTATTTGCCCCATACTAATGAGGATATAGCTTCAATGCTTCAAGCTGTGGGGGTAAAGGATCTGGACGCCCTTTTTTCAACAGTCCCTGAGGATTGCCGTTTGAACGGAGATCTGGATCTGCCAGGGCCGTTGAGCGAATGGGAACTAAACCACCATATGGAGACCCTCTCTTCTATGATGGCCGTAGGCCCAGAGTACAAGGTATACATAGGGGCAGGCAGCTATGAACATTTTATCCCTGCCTCGGTTTCTTACCTCTTGGGCCGCTCCGAGTTTGTGACATCTTATACCCCCTACCAGCCGGAGATGAGCCAGGGGACACTCCAGGCGATCTATGAGTACCAGACCCTTATCACCCGGCTCCTGGGCATGGAAGTGGCAACCGCATCCCACTATGATGGTGCCACCGCCCTGGCCGAATCATTGCTCATGGCCATCAGGTCAACCAAAAGGACAAAGGTGGCCGTCTCAAGCCTTATCCATCCCCTCTATCGCCGGGTTGTTCGCACCTATTTTGAGCCAACCGGTTATGAGGTCTTGGAACTCCCATATCTCAAAGAGGGCGTGACCGATCTTGCCGGGCTTAAAGAGATAAATGATCTCGCTGCCGTTGCGATCCAGTCACCCAATTTCTTCGGATGCATTGAGGAACTTCAGGAGACTGCCCAGGAGGCCCATGACAAGGGGGCCCTTTTTGTGGTCTCCTTTACCGAGGCCATTGCCTACGGTCTCTTGAAAAACCCGGGGGGGCAAGGGGCCGACATAGTATGCGGAGAGGGTCAGAGCCTCGGTATCCCCCGCGCGTTTGGTGGACCGGGTCTGGGAATTCTTGCAAGTAAGAAGAAGTTTATGCGTAGCCTCCCCGGACGTCTGGTCGGGCAGACCAAAGATCTGGATGGGAAAAGGGGTTTTGTCCTGACCCTTGCCACAAGGGAACAGCATATTCGCCGTGAAAAGGCCACTTCCAATATCTGCACCAACAACAGCCTTTGTGCCCTGGCAGCCGCCATGTACATGGCCTCTTTGGGGGGTACGGGCATGCGGGAGCTTGCCTGCCTAAACCACGACAAGACCGAATATCTCAAGGCTGAATTAATGGGAGCGGGGTTTCGAATCAGCTTCGAGCGCCCCACATTTAACGAATTCGTAGTCAAATTCCCCCCGAGTTTTGAAGACACTTACAACCGTCTCCTGGAGAAAGGGATCGTGGCAGGGCTTCCCCTGGCCCCCTATTATCCAGAACTTGCCGATCACTATCTCTTATGTGTAACAGAAATCATCTCCAGAGAGGACATGGACACCCTGGTCAGGGAGGTGAAATCATGAAAGAGCTTTTGGGTACTAAAGGCCTTTTACTGAATGAGCCGCTTCTCTGGGAAAAGGGCAAGAAGGGGAGACGCGGATTTTCCCTGCCCCCGCGCGACGTTGGATCTTTCCCCGTTGAGAAGGAACTTGCAGGTGAGGGCCCGGACTTTCCGGACCTGAGCGAGATCGACGTGGTACGCCATTACACAAGGCTCTCCCAGTGGAATTTCGGGGTGGATACGGGTATGTACCCCTTGGGCTCTTGTACCATGAAGTACAACCCCAAGACCAATGAAAAACAGGCAGGCCTTCCAGGCCTTTCAGGGGGCCATCCCCTGCTCCCGGCCAGCTTGAGCCAGGGGGGCCTTAGACTGATGTTTGAGCTTGAGAAGCACCTTGCCGAAATCACCGGGATGGATGCCACCACCCTTCAGCCTGCAGCAGGTGCCCACGGAGACCTTACCGGGATGCTTCTTATTCACGCCTTCCACAAGAGCAAGGGGGCGCAGCGTTCAAAGATCATTATCCCGGATACGGCACACGGGACAAACCCTGCCAGTGCGGTCCTATGCGGGTACAAACCTGTGCCTGTAAGCTCCAATGAAAAGGGGATCCTTTCGGTGGAGGCCATTTCGCAGGTCGTGGACGAAGACACGGCAGGAATCATGATAACCAACCCCAACACCCTTGGTCTCTTTGAGGAAAACATCACAGAGATTGCCCGTATGGTCCACTCAAAGGGAGGGCTGGTCTACTGTGACGGTGCAAACCTAAATGCAGTCATGGGTGTGGTCAAGATGGGAGAAATCGGGGTTGACGTGATGCACCTAAACCTCCATAAGACCTTTTCCACACCCCACGGAGGCGGGGGCCCCGGATCGGGTCCCGTGTGTGTAAAAAACCATCTTGAGCCATTCCTGCCGGCCCCACGCGTGGTTGAAGAGGGCGGAAGATATGTGCTGTCTGAAGACTACCCTGAATCGGTAGGCAAGGTCCTGGCCTTTTACGGGAACTTTGGGGTCATGGTAAAGGCCTATAGTTATATCCTGAGCATGGGTCCGGAGAATCTCAAGAAGGCAAGTCAGCTTGCTGTGCTAAACGCAAACTATGTAAAGGAAAAGTTAAAGGGGACCTTGCACCTGCCCTATGACAGGCCGTGCATGCATGAATGCGTCTTTTCGGACAAATATCAGATGACCAATAAGGTTGCCACCCTGGACATGGCCAAAAGGCTCATGGACTATGGTTTTCACCCTCCCACCGTCTATTTCCCCCTTGTGGTTCACGGTGCCATCATGGTGGAACCGACTGAGACAGAGTCCATGGAGGACCTGGACCAGTTTATTGAGGCATTCAAGGCCGTGGCAAAGGAGGCCCAGGAAGACCCCGATCTCCTCTACGAGGCTCCAAGGAACTGCAAGGTAAGAAGGCTGGATGAGACAACGGCCGCTCGCAAGCCTTGTCTTGCAGGATAAGATACCATGGGATTTATGATTGTTGATTGCTGATTGGCGATTGAAAACCACCAGACAACCAAGGAGATGGCAGGTTAGAAGACCAAAAACTTTTTCCTTAAGATTATAGGCTTCCTTTGATTGTTAGGGAAGGGATACCTCAAATAATGGATCAGCCCTTGGAGATAGTCATAGTTGGACTCGGTGCCGGTGGGCTTTATGCCTCAAAGAGCGCCCTCAGCTACAATCGAAAGTGCCACGTCACAATCATTGAAAAGAGAGACTTTGACCAGTTCTCACCTTGCGGCCTCCCGTTTGTAATCGAAGGGGTGATAAACGACTTTGATGATCTAAAGTACGATGTCCCTGAGGTAAGAAACAAGCTTACCAAGCTCCTCAATCATGAAGTGGTCTCTTTTGATCGGGAGGCCAAGACTGTCAGGGCCGTAAATCTATCCACCTCAGAGACAAGAAAGATCAGATACGATTCATTGATCCTTGCAACGGGCGCATCCCCCATCAATCTTCCCATTCCCGGGGCAAAAGAGCTTGAGGGAAAAGGGGTCCATTTCGTATCAGACATCGAGAACAGTAAGGCCCTTCTTGGTGCGGCAAAATCATCCAGGAAGAGAAGGGCCGTTGTAGTAGGGGGTGGGGCTACAGGGCTTGAGGTGGCCGTGGCACTAAGGAAACTGGGGCTTGACGTGGCGGTCAACGAGAAGACCGAGCCCATATTGCCCCGAAGCCTGGACCCTGAGATGGGGAAGGTAATTTTTGAACACCTGAAAGGCCTGGGAATAAAAGTTCTCTTTGGCAGAGGAATAGATCGCATCAACGGTGTCAAGGGTGTGGAATCGGTGGAGGTCTCCGGTGAAACTATCGATTGTGACATCGTGGTCATGGCCGTCGGGATGAGGGCAAATACCAGGTTGGCCA
>JAUUVE010000132.1 GCA_030589715.1 Desulfobacteraceae bacterium
AAATTGCCAAACGTTAAATCTTGGTACCTGAATACCCGCAATTTACCGGTGCAGTGGGTGACGCCCTTTTTGCGATCGAAGAGGAAGAATAATTCTTGTAAGGTTCACAAAGGGAGGTTGACGGAATGACTATAAGCAAGTGGATGCATGTGGGTACTGTCTTAAAGATGAATGCCATCAATTATCCGGACAAATTGGGGTGGCAAGACAGGTCACAGGAATTCACCTTTAAGGAATGGAATGAGCGCTCCTGCCGCCTTGCAAACGGTCTGAAGGACCTGCGCATGGGGGACAAGGATACCTTTGCAGTGATTGCCTACAACCGTGGTGAGTGGATGGACATATATGCCGGCTGTGCCAAAGGCGGGCAAATTGTTGTTCCCATCATGTTCAGACTGGCTGGACCTGAAATCGAATATATCGCAAACCACTCCGAATGTAAGGGATTCATCGTGGAGGCCCCCTTCGTGGAACTGATCGACAGCATAAAGGACAAGCTCCCGGTTCCCAGGGATGCCTACATCTACCTGGGAGACGGTCCTGTACCCGACGGCTATGTGGGATATGAAGACCTATTGGCCAAGTCTTCCCCTGAAGAGCCAGACATCCTGGTGGATGCCGCCGATATCTGGACCATTATGTACACCTCAGGGACAACTGGACGGCCCAAAGGGGTGATGAGGACCCACGAAAGCAACTTAGCCCAGTACTACCTGAACAATATCAATACGGGCGTCCGACCCACCGACAAGGTCATGCTGGTCATGCCCATGTGCCATGTAAATTCCATATTTTATTCATTCCCTTACACCCTGCTGGCGGCGCCGGTATTCGTTTACAATATGGTCAGCTTTGACCCTGAGGATTTGCTGAGGACCATTGAAAAATATAAGATCACGTTTACCTCTTTGGTCCCTACCCACTATATTATGATGCTGGCCCTTCCCGACGAGGTCAAAAATAACATTGATGTATCTTCCATACGCCAGTTGCTTATCTCTTCTGCCCCTGCCAGAAAAGACCTGAAGCTGGCCATCATGGACTATTTCAAGAATGCAGAGCTCTGGGAGGCCTATGGGAGCACCGAAGGCGGGCTGGTGACCCTGCTCAGACCGGAGGATCAATTCAAGAAGCTCGGCTCTATCGGTAAAGAGATCTTTGGGTCTGATCGGATCAGGATCCTGGACGAAGACAGAAACGAAGTCCCTGATGGGCAAGTAGGGGAGCTGTTCTACCGGACCCCGATGCTTTTTAAGGAATATCTGAAAGAACCGGAGAAGACAAAGGAGGCCTTTGATAATGGCTGGTCTTCGGCGGGTGATATGGTGGTGCGAGATGAGGACGGTTACTACACCCTTGTTGACAGAAAGGCCAACATGATTATCACTGGCGGGGAAAATGTCTATCCGTCTGAGGTGGAGAATGTGCTGGGCGCCCACGAGGCGGTAAGAGACATCGCGGTTATTGGACTCCCTGACGATAAATGGGGCGAGTCCGTCAAGGCCGTTGTGGTCTTGCATGAAGGCTATAAACCGGGGGAGGAGCTGGCCAGAGAAATCATCGACTTCTCCCGTGGCAAGTTGGCCGGATATAAGCGACCGAAGTCACTCGAATTCATCAATGACGAAGAGATGCCAAGGACCCCCACGGGAAAGATACTTCATCGTCTCCTGAGGGAGAAGTATGGCAAGTGGAGTGAAGCGTAACAACAAACTTGACCCCAAAACCTAACTTATTGGAGGAGAACTGATATGTTGACAAAAACTTTTATACCTTACAAGGGTTATTATTCGACCCCCTTTTCACGATGGCAGGGAAGCCTGGCCAACGAACACGCGATCATTCTTGCGGGCAACACCTCCAAGAGGTGGCTTGCAGATAAGAATTGGGACCCCAAGATGTTTGATTACCTCTTCTTGGGGATGACCATTGGGCAGCCCCAGTGGTTTTATGGAAGCCCTTGGGCCGCGGCACTCGTGGGCGCCGTAGAAACCCCCGGTGTGATCATCAGCCAGGCCTGCACCACGTCCGCCACATGTATTTTTCAGGCCGCCGTGGGGATAGAAACGGGTCTCTATGAGACCGTCTATACCCTTATGACCGACCGTTGTTCCAACGGACCCCATACCATCTGGCCGAATCCCAAAGGACCTGGAGGCGAGGTAATTTCAGAGAATTGGCTCATGGACAATTTTAGCAGGGACCCCAATGCTGGTTTGAGGATGATCGAGACCGCTGAAAACGTGGGCAAAGAGGGCGGGTTCACCAAGGAGCAGTGTGACGAGTTGACACTTAGACGCTACGAGCAGTACCTCATGGCCCTTGAAAATGACCGCGCCTTCCAGAAGGGGTATATGTTTTCGGCTGAGGTGAAGGTATCACGGAAAAAGACGATCCTTGTGGAAGAAGATGAAGGGGTTATGCCCTCCACAAAGGAGGGGCTTGCCGCCCTCAAACCACTCATACCCGGTGGCATCCTTTCCTTTGGGTCCCAGACCCATCCGGCGGACGGGAATTGTGCCCTGGTAGTCACCTCCGAGGAGAAGGCCAAGGAACTCAGCACTGATCCCTCCCTCAATATACAGATAATCTCATATGGATATTCCAGAGAAAAACCGGGTTACATGGCTGCGGCCCCGGTGCCGGCAACCAAGATGGCCCTTGAAAAGGCAGGCCTCAAGATAGAGGATATGAAGGCCATCAAGACCCACAATCCCTTTGTGGTCAATGACCTCTATTTTGGCGAGCAGATGGGTATCGATCCTATGGGTACAGAGGAACTGAGTTTTAACGATTATGGGTGCTCCATGATATACGGGCATCCCCAAGGGCCCACTGTGGGTCGTATCATCATAGAGGGGATTGAAGAGGTGGCCATGAAAGGCGGAGGTTATTTCCTCTGGACAGGATGTGCAGCCGGTGATACGGGTGGTGCCCTTATACTGAAAATAGGCTGAACCTCCTGATTGATTCTTGACCCTGGAAATATCACTTGTTAAAAAGGGTATTCGGTCTTGGGCAGAATACCCTTTTTTCTGCAAAAAAGTCATTTGCCCCCTAAAGGTATTTGAATCATGGAGATGGTTATCTTTCAATCCCTGGGCGGCCTGGGGCTTTTCCTCTTCGGCATGAAGATTATGTCCGAAGGCCTCCAAAAGGTCGCTGGAAAAAAGATGCGCCAGATCCTCAGCATGGTCTCCAATAAACGTGTTATTGGCTGTGCAGCGGGGGCCCTTGTGACCAGTGTCGTCCAGAGTTCCAGCGCCACTACGGTCATGATTGTAAGCTTTGTGGATGCGGGTCTTATGACCTTTGTCCAGGCCATTGGTGTAATTTTGGGTGCCAATGTTGGAACGACGGTCACGGCCCAGTTAATCGCCTTCAAGATAACGGCCTATGCCCTGCCGGCAATCGCCTTAGGAGTTCTGCTCAAATTTTTTCTGGGTCGTCGAAAATGGGTCTATGTGGGGGATGTCCTCCTGGGCTTTGGCCTGGTCTTTTTCGGGTTGGCCACCATGAAGGCCGGTTTTGCCCCCTTAAAGGATCACCCAACCTTTATCGCCCTTTTTACCAAATTCAATGCAGATGACCTGGCCAGTATCCTCTTATGCATAATGGTAGGATCTGCCCTGACCATGATTCTGCAGAGTTCAAGTGCCACCGTTGGGATTACCATGGCCCTTGCCAGCCAGGGCCTGTTGACCTTTGGGGCGAGCGTGGCCCTGATCCTTGGTGACAATATAGGAACTACCATCACGGCGCAGCTGGCCAGTATTGGGGCTAATATAAACGCGCGTCGGACGGCCAGGGCTCACGCTCTTTTTAATATTATAGGTGTCATCTATATTGTCCTGCTCTTTCCCCAATTCATAAAGCTGGTGATCTGGGTTACAAGTACGTTTGCAGATATCGGTCCGCCTGATCTATTAGTACATGGGGCAAAGCCCAACATCTCCAGATATATTGCCAACGCACATACTGCCTTCAATGTGGTAAATGCCATCGTCTTCCTCTCGGTCCTGCCCTATCTGGTAAAGGTCACCACCTGGCTCACACCGCAAAAAGAGAAGGAATTGGCACTGGATGAACTCCACCACATCAAGTACCTGGATTCCAGGTATATCGACACCCCAACCGTTGCCCTGGGACAAGCAAGGGCAGAGATCGTTAGGATGGGAGAAGCAGTGCGGGTTATGTATGACGATGTGATCAGGTGTCTAAAACAAAGGGAGCTGGGCGAGCTATCCAAATGGAAGAAGAGGGAAGACGCCGTTGATATCCTTCAAAGAGAGATTACCCAGTTTCTTGTCAACGTGGTCCAGAGGCCCATTACTCCGGAGGAGGCCAAAGAGGTGGCCTCTTTGATGAGGATGACCAACAACCTGGAGAGGGTTGGCGACTGCATAGAAAATATCGCAGAGTTGATCGAAGAGATGGTCCAACAGGATCTCCATCTTGCCGAAGGCGGCCTGCACGATTATGAGGTGATATCCGGTCAGGGACGCAAATTCTTGTGGCTGGTGACCGACTCAATCAAGACCGAATATGAGGAGATCATGCCGGAGGCCCAGGAACTGGTGAACGATATCAACCGGATGAGGGAAGAGATGAGGGGGAACTATATTATGCGGCTTCAGAGTGGCGCCTGCACCGTGGACCCTGGTCTGATCCTGATTGATCTGCTCACGGCCTTCGAAAAGATCGGGGGCTTCTGCTACAACATAGCCCAGGCCGTGGCAGGGATAAAATAGGAGATGAGCGGGGAAACCGTCGAACCTAGAACCGACTGTATCCGGTGCGGGGAGTGCTGCCAGGGCTCCAGCCCCTCCCTACAGATGGAGGATGTCCCTATTTTAGCGGATGGGTTCATCGCGAAGACTGACGTATATACGATCAGGGCGGGGGAGCTTGTGCATGACAATATCCATGATCGAACAAAGATCACTCAGGAGGAGATCATCAAGGTAAGGGAAAAGGAAGTTGGAGGAGGGTGTCTCTATTTCGATGAGGTCCAAAAGTCGTGCAAGATATATGCACATCGGCCTTTCCAGTGTAAAGCACTCACCTGCTGGGACCTGGATCCATTTATGGGGGTCTATAATGGCCCCAAGGCGAGCAGGGATGAGATCATTCGTGACAAAACCCTCACTGGCCTCATCCAAGAGCACGAAAGAAAATGCAACTACGACCGGCTTGATGGCTGTGTCAAGCAGATCGAGACAGGGGGTGAAAGGGCGGTTGAGAGGGTTCTTGAGGTATTAAAATTCGACTACCATCTAAGGCCCTTTGTCTCAGAGAAGCTGGGCATAGAATCAGGCGAGATGGACTTCATTTTTGGCCGGCCCCTCACCGAAACCATCATCATGTTCGGATTGAAGGTAAACAAAAAACCTGACGGATCATTTCTTCTAACGATGCTAGATCCTCAACAAACATCAACTCCTCAAGGTAAAAGTTTAAAGGGGCCATAGCATCACAGCTCATAAGGCAAAGGCCGATTTAGTCTGATGCCTTCCATGTCTAAGATAGCATCATACACCAAAATTTCCACCCCCTCTGAGACAGCATTTCTCAGTTCTCGACCATAGGCCGGATCCACATGGTCGGCAGGTCTGAAGAGCTTTGCATCCATGCGCTGAACCAGGTAAAACATGACCGAACGATCGCCAGCACCGACCCGTTGTTCAAGTTCTTTCAGATGCTTGAGCCCCCTTGCTGTCACCGCGTCCGGAAAATAGGCAACTTCATCCTTTACAAGGGTACAGTTTTTCACCTCCACAAAGCATAGATGACCCCCTTTTTCCAGGAGCAGGTCGATTCGAGAATTCTCGCCATATTTGACTTCTGAACGGACCTTGCTAAACCCAGATAGTCCTGGGATCTCTCCAGCAATAACAGCAGCCCTGGCAAGCCTGTTCGGCACTATGGTGTTGATCCCCACCAGTGAAGTGGGCATTTCAATCATCTCCCAGGTGTATTTGAGCCTCCGACTCGGTTTGTCGTGCCGAGACAAATAAACGGATCTGCCCGGTTTAGAGCAGGTCAACATGCTTCCTGAGTTGGGACAATGAGCGGTTACAACGTGGCCGTTTCTGAGCTTGACATCCGCCAGGAAGCGTTTGTATCTGGTGATGAGGGTGCCTCGGATAAGGCGCGGCCATTTAAGGTAGCCAGGCTCAATCTTTTGATCTATCTTATCCATACTTAGGGCTCAACAAAAAATAACTTAGCAGAATTGGCGCCCAGATTCATGTTAGATTTGTTTGATCTCAAATCACAAAAGCTGATGGAATAGCAGGCTATTTTGATGTTTTTGTGGTTTGAGATCGGACG
>JAUUVE010000415.1 GCA_030589715.1 Desulfobacteraceae bacterium
GGCGCTAAGAGAAGTCGAGGTCATGGACATAGACGAAGAGGCCTTTCGTCAGGGGAGGATCTCGGCTCGTCTATACGGCTACCTTAAGGTGCCCCTTGAACGGAGGCTGACCCAGGGTGCCAAAGCGGCCTCGGCTGGGGGCGAGCATGAGACGCTGGCTATGCAATCCATCGCCGAGCAGATCGTTGAAACCATGGAAACTGACTGTCTGTATATTATCGGTTCAGGCACTACCCCCCGGGCAATCATGGAATGCCTCAGTCTCAAAAACACCCTGCTGGGTATTGATATCATCCTGAATGGTAAACTTGTGGCAATGGATTTAAACGAGAATCAAATCTTAGATCTGGTCAACGATAAGATGGCAAAAATCATCGTCACCCCCATTGGTGGTCAGGGTTACATATTTGGTCGAGGGAATCAACAGTTGAGCCCTAATGTCATAAAAGAGGTTGGGGTTAGCAACGTCATCGTTATGGCAACCCAAAACAAGCTGAACTCCCTGAAACGAAAGCCACTTCTCGTCGATACGGGTGATAGGGAGGTGGATAGTATGTTGAGGGGGTATATGAGAGTGGTTACAGGTTACAAGGAGGAAATGATATACAAAGTCGCATAGTTCACGCGGGGAATAAAGTATGTAAGGCCTACAAGGAGTAGGTAAGCTTCGTAAATGAATTAATGGACTAAACCGGACCACTCAAAACCATTTCTTTCATGAACATTGCTGGTTAAGGAGGTTTAACAATGACAGAAAATTTGATCACACTGCTTGTGGAGTTAAAGGAACAAGACTGTCTCCGGGTCACCGGGGAGAGGCTGGAGGCAGGAGAGGACCCTCACAAAATCGTTGAAGATGCCAGAGAAGCAATGAAGATCGTGGGCCAGCGGTTTGCGGACAATGTATATTTTATTCCCGACCTTGTTTATTCGGGCAAGATTCTTGAACAGATATCTGAGATAGTGAAACCTAAGTTATCACAGAAGTCCCAAACTAAGCGCCTCGGGAAGTTCGTCATTGGCTCTGTCGCGGGAGACTTGCATGATATTGGCAAGAATTTGGTGTCTTTCATGTTGGATGTGAGCGGTTTCGAGGTATTCGACCTGGGGGTTGATGTCCCAGCCCAGGCTTTTGTGGACAAAATCAAGGAAGTGGAGGCTGAGGTGCTGGGCCTGAGTGGCTTTTTGACCTCGGTCTATCAGGCAATGAAGGATACGGTGGAGGCCGTAAAGACCGCGGGTTTGAGGGACCAGGTGAAGATTATGATCGGAGGGGGTGTGATGGATGATGAGGTGAAAAAGTTCTCCGGCGCGGACGCATATCGGCCGGACGCCATGGCGGCTGTGACCCTGGCCAAAGAATGGATTGGAGGTGCATAATGGCGGATAAGACGACGGAAAATCTTGAACGTTGGTGTTCTGGAGAAGGCATTGATTTTATCAATGGCGAGGCTGAAGCCGCCTATAAGAGGCGGGCTCGGAGGATCGCCGATGTCATTCAACTTAAAATCCCTGATCGGGTTCCTATCGTGCCCAGCTTTGGCATGTTTCCCTACCTGGACAACGGTCTGACCTGTGAGGAGGCCGTGTTTGATTATGAGAAGGCCCATCAGGCCGCTATGAAAACCTTAGAGGAGTTTGAACCTGATATGTTTCTGGGTTCGGGCTACGCATTTCCAGCCCCTCTTTTTGAAGCCCTGGGATACAAGCAAATAAGATGGCCCGGACAGGAAATTCCGGCCCATTATGTCTATCAGTTTGTGGAAGATGAATACGTAAAGGCCGAGGAGTTTTACGACCATTACCTGGGTGACCCCTCTGACTTCATGCTCCGTGTCTATCTCCCGCGCGTCTGCAGCCAGTTAACACCGTTAGAACGGATTCGTCCTTTTGCCGAGTCCTTTGGGTATTACCTGACAATGTGCGGCTCTTATGCCTATTTTGGCATCCCAGAGGTCCAGGAGGCCCTAAAGGCCCTGATGAAAGCGGGGGAGGAATCACTCAAGTGGGTGAGCATCCTCGGGAAACAGGCCGAAGAGATTGTTTCGCGCGGTTTCCCTCTGTTTGAAGGGGGAGAATCAGCCGCACCTTATGACTTGGTGGGGGACTGGTTCAGGGGGACTGCCGGTGTGATGACGGATATGTACAGATGCCCTGACAAGCTTCTGGCAGTCATGGAGAAGCTGGTACCCATCTCGATCAAGATGGGTTTGGATCTTGCCAAAGACACTGGACATCCTATCATCGGCTTTATGTTACACAAAGGGGCTGACGGTTTTATGTCCCCAGAGCAGTTCAACACCTTTTACTGGCCCCCTCTGAAGAAGGTCATGATGGGACTGATTGAGGAAGGGTTTGTACCACTTTTGCTCTGCGAAGGGGAATACACGTCCCGTCTGGAAACCATCGCGGACATACCGAAGGGCAAATGCATCTATTGGTTTGAAAAAGTGGATTGGGCCAGGGCCAAGGAAATTTTAGGGGAGACAGTATGTATTCGGGGAGGGGTCCCGGCTTCAATCCTTTTCTCCGGGACAGTTCAGCAAATGAAAGACTGCCTCAAAGAGGTCATTGACGTGGTGGGTAAAGGAGGTGGCCTGATCGTTGACTGCGGTCTCTGGTTTGACGAGGCCAAGCATGAAAACGTCAAGACTATGGTCGAATTCACCAAGGAATACGGGGTATACAGATAAAA
>JAUUVE010000408.1 GCA_030589715.1 Desulfobacteraceae bacterium
TATGCCCCCGGACACATCCCCTAAGGTGAGCGAGAGCGAATCCGAAGTCAGGCGTTGGGTCCCTGAGACTGTGAGGGGTAACAGGCCCCTCAGGCTAAAATATGGTGTGATCCTATCGGGAGATTTGCCAGCAGGACAAATGAACTGAAAGCTCTTTGAGGCAGCCTATCTGGAGAAGCTGCAACAGCTTATCGAGAGGGAGGCAAGTACTCCCGTGGCAGTTATTCTGGATCAGTTTTTCGCTGGGCCTCATCTGGCTTCAGGCAGCCCAAGACAGATAGCCCTTAACATGTGGCAGGAGTTGGAGGAGATCAGGCGGCCCGTTGAGCTGGCGAAATCGTGGCTGGAGAGTCCAGATGAAGAGCACCTAACCAATTTGATCGCACCCAGGACCAAAGATGACCTTGCAGGTAGCCGCCCAGGGGACGAGGAAATACAGAAAGAACTGAATCGGCTCTCTTTAGAGGAATTCCTGGGGTTATTGACCTAAGGTGAACTATATGAGGATATTTTTCGGGGTTACGGGTTCGGGGTCGTGATCCTTTCTTCAACCCCTAAACCCGTAAGCTGTGAAATGTGAGATCAAGATTGCCCTTAGAGGTACTTCTTGACCTCCTCGGTCAGGGCCGGGACAACATCAAAGAGGTCGGCAACCACACCATAGTCTGCCTTTTGAAATATGGGTGCCTCCTCATCCTTGTTTATGGCCACGATCACCTTGGAGGTGCTCATGCCGGCCAGGTGTTGAATCGCCCCTGATATGCCGCAGGCGACATAGAGGTTGGGGGAAACCACCTTCCCTGTTTGGCCTACCTGGTCGGAGTGGGGTCTCCATCCAGCGTCTACAGCCGAACGTGAGGCCCCTACGGTGGCCCCGATAAGATCCGCAAAATCCTCCAAGATTTTGTAATTTTCCGGGCCTTTCATGCCACGACCACCCGAAACTATCTTGTCCGCCTCCGTAAGGTCAACCTTACCGCTCTCATCCTTGACCACGTCAACCACCTTGGTCTTGAGGGAGCTATCGTCAAGGCTGAAAGATGCATCAACGACCTCTGCCGACCTTGAGGTATCGGGCTCATTTATGCTCATTACGTTTGGCCTGGCAGTGGCCATTTGTGGCCAACTGTCTTCAAAGGTCAGCCGGGCATAGGCCTTGCCAGCATATATAGGTCTGGTTGCTACAAGATTTCCATCCTCCACAGAAAAGACCGTGCAGTCCTGGGCCATGCCGATACCCAAATTGGCCGACAATCGGGCTGACAGGTCCTTTCCCTGAGAAGAGGCGCCTATCAAGAGTATGGCAGGATCGTCGGCCTTTACCAGCTGGGAAATGACAGCCACATAACCATCTGTAGTATAGGTCCCCAGCCTGGGGTCATCTGCCACCAAGACCCTGTCTGCGCCATAATTGCCCAGCTCGGCTCCCTTGTCCTTGATGTCGGCGCCAAGCAATACTACCGTCAATTCCTCGCCCAACGCGTCTGCCAGGCGTCTTCCTTCACTGGCGACTTCATAGGTGATCTTTCGGATCTCTCCATCCCTTTGCTCAGCAATTGTCCAAACTCCCTGTGCCATTTCCAATATCTCCTTATATAAAAGTCAATTCATAATGATTTATTATTCTAAAAGACCTTCGCCTCTTCGTGGAGCAACTTGGCCAGTTCAGCCGCCTTTTCCTGAGGCGTCTCACCTTCAATGATCTTTCCTTCCCCTCTTTTCGGTGGTGGAGTCAGCTCCAGGATCTTTACCTTTCTTCCGCCTTCCCCGACCTTAGCAGGGTCCAAACCAAGATCTGCAAGTGTCTTCTCCTCAAAGGGTTTCTTCTTGGCCTTCATGATCCCCGGTAGTGTGGCGTATCTGGGTTCGTTCAGGCCCTTCTGGGTCGTGATAAGTGCAGGCAGGCTGGACTCAACGACAAGCACCTGCCCCTCTACTGGTCTGTGTGCCTTTACCGATTTGCCATCCTCGGCTACTTCCACCTTTACGATCACTGAGAACTGCGGGACGTCCAAGAACTCGGCCAAGGAAGCCCCCACAACGCCCATATCATCATCCACTCCTCGCTGTCCGGTAAAAATGAGGTCATAGTCAAGGTCCTTTATTGCGGCAGCCAGGGCCTTTGCCGTGGCGAGAGAATCGCTCCCCTCCAAGGCATCATCACTGATAAGTATTCCCTTGTCCGCACCCATTGCCAGTGCAGTCCGGATCGATTCTGTCACCCTCTTGGGACCGAGGCTTACCACGGTGACCTCGCCACCGAATTTTTCCTTTAATCTCAAGGCCTCCTCCACACCATATTCATCGTAAGGGTTCATAACCCATTTGATGTCATCGGTCACAATCGACTTCCCGTCGGGTGCAATCTTGATCTGGGTCTCCGTATCTGGGACCTGTTTTAAACATACAATAACATTCACTTTTTCCTCCTTTCACCCATTGGTTCTAGACCTGTTAATTAACGTCTCGGAATTTCCAGAACCTTCTTATTCCTACTGACACATCACTCCAGTATACCAGTTGTGAGGGAAGCGAACCAAATTGTCCCTTGCCCTCAGGCCTTTATCCCTTTTAAGAAATACCCGCTGATCTGGTTGGCAGCGGTTTCAATATCATACCTCTTGCGGGTTGACAATACCCAGAACCTGGACATTTCATCCAGGGCCCCAAAAAATGCCCTCTTTGCCACACCAGGGATAATGTCCTTCTTGAAGATCCCTTTTTCCTGGCCCTCCCTAACAATATCTCCGA
>JAUUVE010000243.1 GCA_030589715.1 Desulfobacteraceae bacterium
CAGTTGAGGGTGGCAGGGCAATGGTGGAATATGTCATCCGGGCCGTGGAAATGAGCCAGGGGGGGGAGCTTGGGGCCATGGTGACCTGTCCCATCAGCAAGGCCCTGATGCATCGGGCAGGACACCCGTACGAGGGACATACACAACTGATATCACGACTTACGCATACCCCCGACTGTGTAATGATGCTGGCAGGGGCAAGGCTGCGGGTAGCGCTGGTGACAATTCATTGCCCGTTCAGCGAGGTCCCCGCGATCCTGGACACTAATCTGGTCTACAAGACAATCACCATAACGGCCAAGGCCCTCCAGCGAGACTTGGGTCTTGAAAGGCCTCGACTGGCCGTGGCAGGGCTTAATCCCCATGCCGGAGAGTCAAACCTCTTTGGCATGGAAGACGAAAAGATCATAAGGCCGGCAGTGGACATGGCAAGGGATGAGGGTTACCACGTGGTGGGGCCGTTACCTTCTGACACTCTCTTTTATAAGGCAGCCAATGGCCAATTCGAGGCGGTGGTGGCAATGTATCACGATCAGGGCCTGATCCCTCTAAAGCTTCTCCATTTTTCAGATGCGGTAAATGTTACCTTGGGCCTCCCCATAATAAGGACCTCGGTGGACCATGGGACAGCCTATGATATTGCGGGGACGGGAAGAGCTGATCCATCCAGTCTAAAGGCTGCTATCAAGATGGCGGTGACAATGGTTAGGAATAGAAGTGGTGAGTCAATTCCATGCCTACTGAATACATAAAGATAAGGGGCGCCAGGCAGCACAACCTCAAGGATATCTCTTTAGACATCCCGAGGAACAAGCTGGTTGTAATCACAGGAGTGTCCGGTTCTGGCAAGTCCTCGCTTGCGTTTGATACTATCTATGCCGAAGGACAGAGGAGGTATGTGGAATCACTCTCTGCCTATGCCCGGCAGTTTCTGGAGCAAATGGACAAGCCGGAAGTGGAATCTATTGAAGGGCTTTCTCCTGCCATATCCATAGAGCAGAGGACCTCCAGTCGGAATCCTCGGTCCACGGTTGGAACGGTCACAGAGATATACGACTATTTGAGGCTCCTATTCGCCAGGGTTGGGCAACCCCATTGCCCGAAATGTGACCTGGAAATCAGTTCACAGACCACTCAGCAGATCGTGGATCGGATTATGGAGCTGGAAGAGGGCACGAAGGTACAGATTCTGGCTCCCCTGGTGGAGGGACGGAAAGGGGAGCATATCCAGCTATTTGAACGGCTCAGAAAGGACGGCTTTACCCGGGTCAAGGTAGACGGGGAAGTCAGTCTCTTAGAGGAGGATATCGTTTTTGAGAAGAACAAAAAGCATGAGATCAGCGTTGTGGTGGACAGACTGATCATAAAAAAGGATATCCAAAGGCGTCTTACCGATTCCATGGAACTTACCCTATCCCTCTCTGACGGCAAGGCTGTCCTAGAGATTCTGGGATCGGAGGAGATCTTTTTCAGCCAAAAGGCGGCATGCCCCGGGTGCGGCATAAGTATTCCTGAACTGACTCCCCAGATGTTTTCCTTCAATAACCCGCAGGGTGCATGCATTGATTGCAGCGGGCTGGGCACCAAGCGATATCTTGATCCGGACCTGATCGTGCCGGACCCCGACCTCTCTTTGAGAGAAGGTGCAATTGCCCCTTGGGCCAAAAGGCACTCGGTCTATTTCCAGCAGATGTTGGACTCCCTCTGTCAGCACTATAAGGTTGATGTCTACAGCCCATTTAGAGGCCTTCCAAGAGAGATCCAAGAGGCCTTTCTTTATGGGTCGGGGAAAGATGAGATTCCCTTCTACTTTGAGAGGGATGACAGGAGGCATTCTTACACCCGCCCCTTTGAGGGAGTTATCCCAACCCTGGAGAGACGCTATCATGAGACAGAGTCCTATCAGGTTAGATATGAGATTGAAGACTACATGAGTATAAGAGATTGTCCCACCTGTAAAGGGGCCAGGCTAAAGCCGATCAGCCTGGCGGTTAGAGTAGGACAGAAGGCTATCCATGAGATAACGGCACTGTCCATTGGAAAGGCCTACGAGTTTTTCCAAGATTTGAGGTTGGGGCCCAAGGAGAAGCAGATTGCCCAGAGGGTTCTGAAGGAGATCGGGGACCGCCTCGGATTCCTGAAGAGTGTAGGGCTGGATTACCTTACTATCAATCGGTCCTCTGGAACACTATCAGGGGGTGAGGACCAACGGATCAGGCTCGCCACTCAGATTAGTTCGGGGCTGGCCGGCGTGCTTTATGTCCTTGACGAGCCCAGCATAGGCCTTCACCAGAGGGACAACCTGCGGCTCTTGGAGAATTTGAACCACTTAAGGGATCTGGGGAATACGGTCTTGGTGGTGGAGCATGACCCTGAGACCATTTTGTCGGCCGACTATGTGGTTGATATGGGACCAGGAGCCGGCGTGAAGGGGGGGCATGTGGTGTTCCAGGGGACACCCAGAGAGCTGCAAGGAGATAAGGAATCCCTGACCGGCCAGTATCTTTCAGGGAAGCGGACCATCCCGGTGCCTCGGTCAAGGAGGAACGGGAACGGGAAGGCCATTGTGATTGAGGGCGCAAAGGAGAACAACCTGAAGGAGATTTCCATCCAGATCCCTCTTGGTACCTTTACCTGCGTCACTGGTGTCTCCGGTTCTGGTAAGAGCAGCTTGATCAACGGCATCCTTTACCCCGCCCTTTGCCTGAAACTATATCGCTCCAGGAGAAAGGTTGGTCCGGTGAGATCCATCAGGGGTATTCACTACATCGACAAGGTGATTAACATTGACCAAAGTCCTATCGGTAAGACTCCCCGCTCCAACCCGGCCACCTATACGGGGGCCTTTACACATGTCCGTGAACTCTTCTCCATGCTGCCCGAATCAAGGGCAAGGGGGTACAAGCCGGGGAGGTTCAGCTTTAATGTAAAGGGGGGAAGATGTGAGACCTGCAAGGGGGATGGCATAATAAAGATTGAGATGCATTTTCTCCCGGATGTCTATGTCAAGTGCGAGTCATGCAAGGGACTCCGTTACAATCGTGATACCCTGGAGATTAGATACAAGGGATACACCATTGCGGATGTCCTGGATATGACTGTAAACCAGGCCTTTGCGTTTTTCGGGAATATCCCGAAAATCAGGAACAAGTTAAAGACCCTTGTGGATGTCGGACTTGGCTATATCAAACTGGGACAACAGGCCACCACCCTTTCAGGCGGGGAGGCGCAGAGGATAAAGCTCGCCAGAGAGCTCAGCAAGAGAGACACAGGGAGGACACTCTACCTGCTGGACGAACCTACGACAGGGCTCCATTTCGCCGATATTCAGAAGCTTCTTGAGGTCCTCAGCTACTTGGTTGAACTCAAGAATACTGTTGTGGTCATCGAGCACAATCTGGAAGTAATAAAGACGGCTGATCATGTTATTGATCTTGGCCCGGAGGGGGGAGAAAAGGGTGGGTACGTGGTAGGAACGGGGACTCCTGAAGAGATTGCAAAGATCGAGGGCTCATACACGGGCCGATTTCTCAAGAAAATCCTCTCTAGGGAAGCTCTCTGAGATGATAAACCAGGTTCTCAAGTCTCACAGTAAAATCCACGTTTTCAACCAGGCAACCCTCTGGGGCCCTCACCTGGACAGGTGCAAAGTTGAGGATGGCCTTAATCCCTGACCCTATGAGCAGATTAGTGACCTTCTGTGCCTCAAAAGGTGGTGTAGTGATAACACCGATCTCAATATGAAGTTCCCGGACCAGTTGTGTAATTTTGCTGGCAGGCTTGATCGTGAGTCCGCAAGGAAGTGTCCTTCCCACTTTCTTAGGGTCTGAGTCAAAAGCGGCCACAAACTTGTAACCCCTTTTCCGGCAATTTTCATTTTCCACCAGCGCATTTCCTAGATTGCCTATCCCCACTATACAAAGCGTCCATTCCCGATCGGTGGCCAAGATCCTCTTGATCTCCTTTAACAGATCCTGGACATCATATCCCACCCCCCTGGTACCAAATTCCCCAAAATAGGCCAGATCCTTTCTGACCTGGGCCGGGTTCACCCCACAAAGCTCGGCAAGCCTCACCGAGGAGATGACCGGTACACCATTGCCCAGAAGGTTTTCCAATGGTCTCGAATAAAGGGCAAGGCGCTCAATGGTGGGAACAGGTATCTTTGATGTCTTGTTCATAGGTTCCTTCGCCTGGTTTGTGCTTGAAATACGGAGTGGAAGCAAGACCTGAGAAGCCGCTGAAGCACAGGGGCAAGGGGAATTATAAAAAGTTAAATTGTGAATTTTTGCACATAGTAGGCCCGAGAAGAGGGCCCAATAAATGGGCCCCCAGTTCCGGTTAGTGCTTACTGAAAGGCCTTTTCGATGATAACTCCAAGATACGGAATCTTGAATACCAAAATAAAACAGCTC
>JAUUVE010000407.1 GCA_030589715.1 Desulfobacteraceae bacterium
AAATAAGAGATGCCAGATCCCACCCAAACTGAATACACGCTGATTGGAAATGATGCGGATCTACGCAGGATAGTCGTAGAACTTCAAAAAGAAGCGGCGATCGGCGTAGATCTTGAGGCGGATTCCCTGTTCCATTATCAGGAAAGGGTCTGCCTTCTTCAGATCTCCACACGTGCACTCAACATTGTGATCGACCCACTCTCCATTGAAGACCTTTCTCCCTTGGCGCCCATTTTTGCCGATACCCGGATACGAAAGGTCTTTCACGGCGCTGACTATGACATCCGGTCCCTGCACAGGGATTTTGGCATCGAAGTCCATTCTCTATTCGATACACAGATTGCTGCAAGGTTTCTCGGAGTCAGGGAAACTGGCCTCGCCAGCCTGCTTAAAGAGAAGTTTCATGTCTTGAGTGACAAAAAATATCAGAAAAGGGACTGGTCTCAAAGGCCTCTGCCAGGAGCCATGCTTCAATATGCTGTTCAGGACATCTGCCATCTTCTTCCCCTGGCCGACCTTCTTGAGCGGGAGTTAATGGAAAAGGAGCTGCTTTTCTGTGTGGAAGAAGAGTTTGAACTGCTAAGTAGAGTTCGCCCGAATTTATCGAAAAACAGACCATTTTTTCTCAGTTTCAAAGGCGCAGGAAGGCTTGGTCCCCGAAGTCTTGCAGTTCTGGAAAAAATTTTATGCTTCCGGGATCAGGTGGCCAGACGCAGAGATTGTCCTCATTTCAAGGTGTTGGGCAATAAACCGATCATGGAGATTGTCCGAATCAAACCGGCGACCAAAACCGATCTCGCTCGAATCGAGGGTCTTAGCCCAAAAATGATAGATCGTATAGTGGGCTCTCTTATTGAAAAAATCAAGGAGGGATTGAACCTCCCAGACGAGGGGCTTCCGGCATACCCCAATGAGACGAGACAAAAGCTGAGATCCAAGGAGACAACCCGCGTAAAGGCATTGAAAAGCTGGCGTGAACGAATGGGCGGGAAGTGGGGAGTTGATCCGGCTCTCGTTTGCACGAACACTCAGATACGGGCGATTTCCATCGCAAATCCAGGAGAACCTGGGAACATGGAATGTATCGAAGACATTAGAAAATGGCAGATTAGGCTTTTTGGCCCCGACATCTGCAATGTCCTTCAGGAAACCGGTTGATTGAGAAAGTCATCTTCTCACGATCATTATTGTCTCTGTAAGTCTTTCGACGCTCCATCCCACGGATCGTGATGTGGTACAAAACAGCTGGACCATCAAGTCGATCTAGTCTCGGCATAAAGTGACCTATTAGACTTTCCCACACCCCGTCAACTCATTTACCTGTCTATGGATGTCCCGTAGGCCCCTACTTTCTCTTTTTCCTGAAACCCGAGAACACCCAACAGATCGCCCAGATCAAGGCCACCGGACCAACGCCGACATAGAGAAAGGCAAGCCAGTGGCTGTCCCAAGGCTTCAGAAGGAACGCAATGAGGGCCAGCCACAGGAGAGAGGCCACAATGGCGACTCGTATCCATCCTGTAATCCTAAAGCCGTGATCGGGGAGTTGCAGATCCCCCTCCGGTTTTCTGGCTGTCAGTCTGGGGAGCATGAGAATGCCCAGAGCAATCGCAACAATCAAGAGGACTTCCATTAAACCAGACATCTTTGCTCTCCCTGGCCAGAAAAAAAAAGAAGGGGTAAGGTCTTTGCCCTGCGGGGAGGCCACCACAAAATACGCTTAACCTGCCCTCGGGTCAAGGAGTATCCTATCAGAAAAGAGGTGATGATGCAAGACCCTGAACAATTTTACGAGGCTTACGTTCGGTTTGCGGGTGATCTGATTCCTTGTCCCCTATTGTCCCATGCCAAATCGTTGTTTTTTCCACTTGATATGGTGGCGGGCGCTTATTGGGGTATCTCCATTGACCTTTGAGGTTAAAGCATTATAGTAATACATGCTACCAAACCGGGCTTATAGAGCCCGGTTTTTTATGTTGAAAACTGTTTTTTTTGAGGTTTTGAAAGGTGAACAAGCACCATCGACGAGAAGTGGACCGACGTCGTACTTTCGGGATCATCAGTCACCCCGATGCCGGTAAGACCACACTGACTGAAAAGCTGTTGCTGTTTGGCGGGGCCATCCAGCAGGCCGGGGCGATCAAGGCCCGCAAGGCTGCCCGCCATGCGACCAGCGACTGGATGAGTATCGAAAAGGAACGAGGTATCTCCGTCACAACCTCTGCCATGAAATTCAACTACCAGGGCTACGAAATCAACCTGCTGGATACGCCGGGCCACCAGGATTTCTCGGAAGATACCTACCGGGTGCTAACCGCCGTGGATAGCGCCCTGATGGTGCTTGACAGTGCCAAGGGTGTCGAACCGCAGACGGAAAAGCTGATGGAAGTGTGCCGCATGCGCAATACGCCCATCATGACCTTTATCAACAAACTGGACCGGGACGGTCTGACGCCTCTGGAGCTGCTCTCCGACATCGAAGAGAAACTCCAAATCGAGTGCGCACCCCTGTCCTGGCCCATCGGAATGGGCAAGGCTTTTAAGGGGGTCTACAATCTCTACCTCCGGGAATTGCATTTCTTTACTCCCGGGGAGAACACCCACCCCCAGGAAGGCACCATGATCCATGATCTCACCGATTCCCGTCTCGATCGGTTGTTAGGCTACCAGGCCAAGGAGCTTCGCGACGACGTGGAACTGTTGGAGGGGGCCGCGAATCCCTTTGAATTGAAACACTATCTCAAAGGCAATCAAACCC
>JAUUVE010000260.1 GCA_030589715.1 Desulfobacteraceae bacterium
CGAGAGATCGGCAGGGCGTTCAATCAGGGCCTGAGGCTAAGAAATCGCGCTCGATACGAATATCATGCAGAGGTTACGGAGAAAGAGGCGAAAGCGGCCTTAGATTTGGCAGAGAAGATGGTCAAAGCTTTAGAAGACAAAGTCGCTTCAATATAGCCTGTTTGGTTCCCGCTAGTCCGGCTTAAGGTGGTAACTAGTGCCTGAACGAAAAGTATGTTCAGGCACAATTTTGGATTTTGGATTGCGGATTTTGGTCTGCCCTGGCGCGACTTATCAGGTTGGAAGCTGGCGACCCGAAATTTAGTCCATAGAACGATCCGTTGACACTGTCCCAGGAAACCAGGTCTGGGCCAGGGATTTAAAAAGAAAGAAATCTCAGTACATTTAACATTTCTGACTAAAACTGAAACGATATTTCGAGGTTTTCGGTCAGCTAGTATTTGTAAGCGCCTAGGGGTATCTTTTGGCCGTTTGAGTAGACATGATCTTATAATTCAAAATGTGGAGGATGCCAAATGGAAAAAGGCGAGCTGGATCCGCGGTTAAGATTGATTCAGCAGGCGGACATGCAGGGTAAGGTAGTTCTTGTGAGGGTGGATCATAATGTGGTTAAGAACGGGAAGATAAAGGCCCCGTATAGGATTGACGCCAGTGTTGGTACACTCTATGCCATTGCGGCAAAAGGGGGAAAGCCGATCCTTATGACCCATATCGGCAGACCCCGAGACAAGAAGACGGGAAGGATCGTGTGCCGGGAGGATCAATCTGTAGACCCCCTTGTCAAGTACCTGGAGCAGAAACTCCCCATAAAGATACATACCCAAGAGTTTCCCATAGATCCTGAAAAAGGGATTTTGCACATCGATTCATCTGTGACACAGTATATTTCGGAGCTGAAAGAGGGAAAACTCGGGATGATCTACCTTCCCAATTCCCGATGGTTTCAAGGGGAGCAATCAAAAGGCCCGGAAAGGGAGACCCTTGCTAACGAATTGGCCTCCCTGGCAGACATCTATGTTAACGATGCCTTCAGCTCGTGGCGCCCCCATGCCTCCACCTATGATATCGCCACCCGCCTGCCATCCTTTGCTGGCACATTGCTCCAGAAGGAGATACAGAATCTCTACAGGGTACTTAACCCCGAAAGGCCCTTTGTGGCAATTGTGGCCGGGGCCAAATATGACACCAAGATAGGGCCCCTCAAATCCCTTTACAATAAGGTAGACCACTTGATCCTTGGTGGCCTCATGTGTAACGCCTTCCTTTCAGCCAAATATGGCACTCAAATTGCCGGGGTCTCGGAAGAGGACAGGTGCCTTGCAATGGAATTGGTAGACCTGGATAAGAAAGAAAACAAGGTCCTGGAGATGTCTTACCTGGTTGAGTCAGATACCATTGAGGGGAGAATCGAGGGCCAGTATAGATCTATTGGAATTGCAGAGCTGAGAGAGACAAAAGAGCTTAAATACATCCTGGATATAGACTATAAATCGCTTGAAGAACAAAGGGTAAAGGATATCATAGGTTCTGCCAAGACCATCTTTGTAAACGCAGTAATGGGGCTCATGCCGATGTTTTTTGAAGGCTCCGAGGCCCTTTATCGTCTAATCACCTCCAACGGCTCTGCCTGGAAGCTGTTTGCCGGAGGAGATACCCTTCAAGAACTCAGGAATCTTTGCCCGAGGATCTATCTGGCAGGTCTTGATGCACTTGACACATATTATTTTACCGGGGGAGGAAGTGTTTTGACGGCAATAGAACAGGGAAGCCCTTATCACTTAAGGCCTGTGGAGGTATTGTTGGATTGAGGCTTACCCTGTATCATGAGGTCGCCCCATGCCCCTAACACCTATTTTTGATCCAGAAGAAGCTGGAAGACCCATGCGGGTGGCTGCCTTTATGTCCGGCTCGGGCACAAACGTCAAGAGATTGCTCGAGCAGGAAAAGGGCCTAAGGGCACTGGAAGGCTCATCGCCCTTTGAAGTGATCTTTATCGTTAGCGACCGCTCGGACGGGCTTTGTGCCGGAGAAGGGATTGCACTGGATAATGGGCTTCCCTATTTCAGCTATGACATACGGGCCTTTCATCGAAAAAGAGCATTGAAGAGGAGCGTCAAGACATCAGAGGGCCTGGAGGCCAGAAAAGAATATGACCAAGTAGCAAAGAGGCTTGTAGCGGCATTCGATATCGATGTAATCGCTCTTGGCGGGTATATGAGCTATCTCACCCTGGACAGGTGCGTTAACGTCCATCCTGCTGATCTCTCCATACGGCTACCTGATGGCAGGAGAAAATATGTTGGAGATCAGGCCGTTCGGGACGCAATTATGGCCGGCGAAAACACGCTCCGTTCTTGTACCCTCTGGACAGACGAAGGCGTGGATACTGGTCCGTTGTTGATGGTCTCTGGGCCGCTCTCTGTGGAACTCCCTGAACCACTTGAAATCTTGACCAGGGATAATGAGAGATTGGTCGAAGGGGTGGGCCAACACCAGGAGCGCCTCAAAGAGCTTGGAGACTGGAGGGTATTTCCGCTCACTATTGAGATGATTGCCAGGGGGCGCTTTGCCCTTGATGAGGGAAACAGTGTTTATGTGGATGGGCATCCGGTACCAGAGGGGTATACGGAATGAGGAGAGACAGCGGTCCAATCCATCTTGACATTGTAAAGGGTGCACATTATTTTTATTTGGGCTTTCAATAATCAAGCCTTGCTGGATTTTGTAAAAGGGTTTTGACAAAGTGGTCAAAGGCCAGGGGCATGATACCTTGAGCCAATTATAGAACCTTAAAGAGGAGGGATGAGAGATGGACAAGTATGAATGCTCGGTTTGTGGGTATATCTATGATCCTGCCGATGGGGATCCGGATAATGGAGTGGCCGCTGGAACAAAGTTCGAAGACATCCCCGATGACTGGACCTGCCCTGTCTGTGGGGCAGAAAAAGACCAGTTTGAAAAGGTGGAGTAAGTCTTATCCGGTTTGACTAGGGCCCCGGGGCATCGGATAGTCTAATAATGACAGGGGGAATATGCTTCCTGAACACTGAGGTAATCACCCAAATTCCCGGGGTGCCAGCTGAGGGCCAAGAACCCGCTGCCATCGATCGAGGAAAGGTGAACATATAGACAAGGTGTGGAGGAGGGAGATGAACAGGATCCCTGCCATCGATCCGAGTCGTTGCACTGACTGTGATTCCTGCGTGGAGACCGGTCCAAGGGTCTTTAAAAGAAATGAACAAACAGGTATTATTGAGGTGGCAGACCTCCAGAAATATCCTGAAGATGAGGTCCAGGAGGCCATCAAGATGTGCCCTGCTGAGTGCATTTACTGGGAAGAGGAATGAACGCCCCTGACGGACCGATCGTAAACAAGCCCCAGCTTGATCTACTATACACCTCCTATAACTCGCGAAAATGGGTCCACCCGGACCCCCTTGAATATCTTTACCACTACCCCGATCTTCGTGACCGGGAAATTGTGGGCCTTATAGCATCATCCCTTGCCTACGGAAGGGTCTCCTATATCCTCAAGAGTGTATCTGTTGTCCTCAAAGAGATGGGCCCGTCCCCATACGAATTCCTGAAGTTGGAAACAGCCTCGTCCCTGGAGCAGACCTTCCTTGATTTCAGACACCGGTTTACGACCGGAAAAGAGCTTGCCCAGATGCTAACAGGCATAAAGGATGTGATCGAGCGATTCGGCTCCCTCTATGCCTGTTTCTTTGCCGGCCTGAGGCAAGACCATGAAACCGTGTTTCCGGCACTTTCCTTCCTGGTAAAAAACCTCAGGGTGGCCTTTGATGGTCATCGCCACAGCCTCTTGCCCTTGCCGGAAAAGGGGAGTGCGTGCAAGAGGTTGAATCTTTTCCTGCGCTGGATGGTGAGGAAGGATAATGTAGACCCAGGGGGTTGGCGGGGGGTGGGTCCCTCCAAATTGATTATTCCCCTGGATACCCATATGCATAGAATATGTGGCCTATTGAAACTGACAAATCGAAAATCCTCGGATATGCGGACAGCCATAGAGATTACCTGTGCCTTTAGTCAAATGGAACCGCGAGACCCGGTGCGGTACGATTTCGCGCTGACCCGCCTTGGGATCCGAAACGATGCCGATATCGGGACTTTTCTGAAGAGATGTAACAACGTTCACCCTAAGAGGCGGGGCCAATAGGGATGAAAGTCTTTGTGACTGGGGGCACAGGTTTTGTGGGGACTATCCTGACGCGGGGGCTGGTGGCGCGCGGACACC
>JAUUVE010000147.1 GCA_030589715.1 Desulfobacteraceae bacterium
CGGGTCATCTGGTTCTCTCCACCCTTCACACAAACGATGCGTCTTCGGCCATTACCCGACTGCTGGATATCGGAATCCCTCCCTATATGATAACCTCAACCGTGGTAGGTGTGGTTGCCCAGAGACTGGTCCGCAAGATCTGCACGGATTGTAAAGAGCCATATACCCCAAACCCGGAAATGCTTTCGCTTCTCAATGTGAGTCACCAAGACGCCCCTTCAAGATTCTATAGGGGAACGGGTTGTGCCCAATGCAACAACACGGGATTCAAGGGGCGCACTGTTATTGAAGAGATCATGACCATGGGACACAAGGTCAGAGATCTGGTCCTTTCCGGGGATTGAACCCTAGTTTGGTATAATTTGACATATTTTGACGGTTTTGGGCACTATGAACCCATCATTTTGATTTGCCCTGCCCAATTAATTGAAATTTAAGATATTTTTCAGGGCAAAAAACTGCACGTTTCCTGCATTAATCTAAGCGAAAGGCCTTTCGCAGAAATCACTCGACCATTGGACCTTGACGCCTCATGGGGGAAGAGGCCCCTGTTACTCCACTATTCGGGAGGGTTCAATGCGGCTGACAACCCAACCAGCATAAAGATAGTCGAGGGAAGCCTTGATGAGACAGTACTGAAAAAGGTTGGACCTGGGTCACTGTTTGGGAACCAGGGTATATTTTTTCACCATATGGTGAGGGTGATAGGATTCCTTGGCCCTTCTTAATCCATCTATCCCTAGGTCCTGTTCTCGGTTCACATATTCGATTCCAGACCATTCATTTTGGCAAAAAAGCTGGTTTATGGCCACATAGAGCCCTGGGATGTCCGGGTTGGCCTTCTCGATGTGAATAACGGCAGTATTCGAATTAAGGGGCTCCCCTAAGGAAAACGCCTCGATCTCTGAGTTGATCTCGATAGCCCCGCCCCGATAGTCGAGCTCCTCAAAATGGGTCAGGGCCACACGTATGGCGTAATCCTCGGATAGGAGCTCGGGGCTTTCCACGCATTCCCTTATCTGGCACCATTTTTCCTGCATGCTCAAAAAACCCTCTACCAGTTCCTTATCCATCTCCCGGTAGTTGAACCGGTAGTTTTTCAGGAAGCGGTTTAGATGGTTTTTCTTGCTGTGATACTTCCTCCCGGATAGCCCGATGAGATCCTGACTGCGGTAGACATAGTCACTATTATCCCTATCAAGAAAGGAGTCATAGCGATCATGATCTACATAGGTCTTGGCAAAATCCTCGCTGACCCTGCAGATCTTTACCTCTGACGCCATTTGTTTAAGCTGTTGGACAAGGACATCCAGGGCCCTGGCTTTGTTCCCGGACCCAACAGGGGGCAGGCCAAACGGGGCACCCCCCTCGGGTCTCAGAATAATGAGGAGGCACTCCTCCCTTCGGAGCCAAATAGGATGGTACTTATGCCGCCAGACAAAGAGATTTGTAAAGGTCAGTTCAGAGATCTCAGGAGGATCAAGAAGAAAGAAGCGGTCAAAGGTCCCTTTATGCTGGATCTCAATAGGCTTGAAATCGTCCGATACCACACATCCCTCTTTGGCCAAAGGCCTATTGCAGATCAAATCGAAAGTGGCCGATTGCTGGCTTAGATTTTGGAGAGGTCATCGCTTTTGGCGGTAATAGTCTTCAATCTCATTTAGCCTTTCAATATACTCACTTTGGAATTCAAAATTAGGATAATAGCTCATCTCCTTTTTCAGTGGATCAAGAAAGGGGAGTGTATCGATTCCATAGTCGTTCCTGCCTAGTTTATCCGCTTCATGGACAATTAAGAGACAATAGTAGGTGACAAGCAGCCTCAGACCTTCTGAGCGCCTGAACAGATATGCCCTCCCACCGATCGTATTTAGAAAAAAGCCCGCATATTGATAGAGTGCCTTCGTTGAAGGCCTGAGACCTTCAGGGTCCGCACAACGGCTACCTAAGGTGAGCGATCTGTAAAACATATTCAGATTGAACTCCATTGAATCCTGCTCATTCACGACCACATCCTTTATCAGGCGGAGGTCTTTTCGGTCCAAGATGCGGGAAAGGTAGAACACATTCTGTACGATAATTCTGGGATCTATGCCCTCTCCTGCAGGGATGGGAGGGTTAGCAGACAATCTTTTGATGATTCTCTTGAAACGACTGTAAGCCCCCTTTCCGGAATCCAGGTGCTTCACATACTTCTTCTCATCCAGGTAATGGAAAAAATCTACGATACCTTTTTCTATCTGGGCACAATAGGATTCAGTGTAGGTTCCGTCAGGGTTGGTCTCTTCCTTGAATAGACTGGCCAGTGTCTCCTTTTTCATCTCAGGGGGGGCTTGCCGCTCCTCTGAAGGAGCCCTTGCCTCTCCCGGCGTAACCTTTCTGGCCACGAACGTTTCTTCAGGTTCGCTATCAATGTCAGAGAACATCAAATAGGCTAACCCGGCAAGGACCACAAATCCCAGCGCCAGCACCAACCCCAGTATTCGTTTGCGTCTTATCATCATTAGCCCTTCTGTAAAGCCCCTTTCTCCCCCTCGCTTGTTCTTAGGACGGTGGCACGAATTTTCTTCCTCAGCGACGAAAGGAGAAATGGGTCTTCTAAGCGATTTGATATTGCTTTTGACCCTCAAGGTATAGGTCGTTGCCCTGGATATCATTAACCACGATCACAGGCAGCCTTTCCACCTTTAACTCCCTGATTGCTTCAGGTCCCAGGTCCTCATACGCTAACACCCGCACCTCCTTGATCGCCCTTGCCATGAGTGCCCCAGCCCCCCCTATGGCGGCCATGTATATGGCCTTGTATTTGACCATGGCCTCCTTGACCTCTTTGGAACGCTTTCCCTTCCCTATCATCCCTCTAAGCCCCAGTTTGAGGAGACTGGGTGTATAGGGGTCCATACGGTAACTGGTGGTAGGGCCTGCCGCACCGATCACCCGGCCTGGCGGGGCCGGTGATGGCCCCACATAGTAAATAATCTGGTCTTTGATGGGGATGGGCAGTTCTTTTCCTGCCTCGATCAATTTCAGGAGTCTATGGTGTGCAGCATCTCTGGCGGTGTAAAGAACCCCGCTAATGGTGACACGGTCACCGGACTTCAAGGGTGCTATATCTTCCACAGACAGGGGAGTCTCAAGATGGAATATCTCATCCACGATTTCCTCCTTTAGAGAACGACCTCCAAATGGCGGGTTGCATGGCACTGGATGTTTACGGCTAAAGGAAGGCTGGCAATGTGGCAGGGCATCATCAGGATGTGAACCGCAAGGGAGGTCACGCGTCCTCCAAGGCCCTGAGGGCCGATACCGGTCTTATTGATCTCAATGAGTAGCTCCTCCTCCATCTTGGCCAATTCAGGATCTTGGTTTTTTGTCCCCAGTGGCCGGAGCAAGGCCTTCTTGGCCATAAGAGCTGACTGCTCAAAGTTACCACCTATACCCACCCCCACTATGGTGGGTGGACAGGGATTGGGGCCGGCATCCTCCACGGTCTCAACCACCTTCTCTCTTATCCCGGCCCACCCTGCAGAGGGGGGCAGCATAAAGAGTTGGCTCATATTTTCGCTGCCCCCACCCTTGGGGACTACCCAGATCTTGAGCTTATCTCCCGGTACCACGTCAACATGGACAATGATGGGTGTGTTGTCCCCTGTATTCTGCCTGGTGAATGGATGGCAGACCGATTTTCGCAGAAAGCCATCCTCGTAGCCCTGTCTGATCCCTTCCTCCAGGGCTGATTTGAAGTCGCCACCGACAATTGAAACCTCCTGGCCCAGTTCAACGAAAACAACGGCCACTCCCGTATCCTGGCAAATGGGGATCCTCTCTTCTTTGGCGATGGTGGCGTTTTCCATCAGTTGTCCCAAGATATCCCTGGCAACCGGCGATTCTTCATATCCCAGGGCATCTTTAAATGCCTGGACCACCTCCTCCCCCAATTCATAATTGGCTCGAATTACCGAATCTCTGACTTCGGCGATAATTCTCTTGGTTGACACCTCGCGCATTACGCTCCCCAATAACGTTTGACTTTCTTCTGGGAGATCTTTACAAATAGTTGTAGCCGTTTACGGATTCAGAGGTTCCCCGCATTGGGCGGGATCTTCGACAGGGTTCACCAAAAATCTGAATCCCGCCCCAGCGGGAATTCGTAAGTTCTTAACGGTCTTGCACCGAAGTCCAATGTGAGCTTTACGTGGCGTTCGATCAATCTGAGTTTCAGGACGTGTATGATCGTGTCGAACGTCCCTTTACCCTGTCAGGGTACTGTGACAGGGCGCGCTATCATTCGTGGTTTCATCAAGTACTTGCCGGCCCTGTAGAATTTCCCGAGGGGAACCCTATTCAACAGGGCAGGCCTATAAGAAAGGTCAACGAAAGAAAGCTAACCCTGCCTCCGGCCCATAGGGCCTACGGCCCGGAGGGAACGGTGAACTCTGAACCATTGAACCCGTAAACGGTTACTATATACAAGATATCACTCCTATTAGCAATCAAGAAAGTGGAGATGTAATTTGCAAAATGATAATTCTCTTGACCAACGATGACGGCATCCATGCCCCCGGACTCTTTGCCCTCTATCGTGCCCTCAAACCTGATCACGAGCTTTATATTGTGGCGCCAGAATCCGAAATGAGTGCGGTCGGGCATGCGATTACCTTGACCTCGCCCCTGAGGGTCCAAGAGGTTCGAAAGAACGGCTCATTTTACGGCTACGCCGTTACGGGCACACCGGCGGACTGTGTGAAGATTGCCCTGCAAGAACTCCTCGATACACCTCCTGATGTCATCTTGTCCGGGATCAATCTGGGAGCCAACGTGGGTGTCAATCTCCTCTACTCGGGGACCGTGTCGGCAGCGACAGAGGGTGCCTTCCTGGGCGTGCCATCTGCTGCCATCTCACTTGCCACCCTGAAAGATCCGGACTTTGGGTTTGCTGCCCGGTTCAGCAAGGTGATCATACGGTTTTTGAGTACGAGTGGATTAAGCGACGGAACAGCCCTCAATGTGAATATTCCTGCCCTTCCCCCTGATGAGATTAGGGGTGTATGTATCACTCGACAGGGGACTGCAAGATTTGAGGAACGCTTCGAAACCCGCACCGACCCAAGGGGCAATATGTATTATTGGCTCTCTGGCGAGAAGTTTGTGGGAGAGGGAAGGGCTGATGATGATTTCATCGCCCTAAGACAAAAAAAGATTACCATTACACCTATCCACTACGATCTTACCTGCAATAGAGAATTGGAAAGGCTCAAATCCTTATCCTTCCCCTTAGAAATCCCTCTTTCACATCCCAAGTGACCAACCTAATGAAAACCCCGGGGGGTCGCCCTTTGGGCCCTCTCTCAGAAGCCCAGGCCCTGGTTCACCAGGACCACGGATATATCCGGCAACATGGGCCTGCGGTGAAGAACGGTCGTTATCCGGCAGATCCTCTGGGGGGAATTGCAGTCGCGGCACAGGCCTGTATCTGCGCAGGGTGTTTCCATGCCAAGGCTCTTTGCCCCATAGGCCCTGCAATCTCCCAGACCCTTTTAAGGGCGGAGTCAAAGCAGGGGGATAACTACTTAAAGGGAGATTTGAAGATAGCTATTGACATTCTTGATTATTTTGTTTATATGGTGTTAACTTTACAGTTCTCTATTATGCTAATGAGTGTTATTTGATCATTAGTATAGAATATCAAGAAAAGGAGGTGAATTTATCTGCCCTTTTGGGCCAACAAAAGTTATCAAATCGCTCATCCTTATTAACCCTATAACCTTTTCCTCTTATTACAAAAAAGGGGTGGTCTACCGCTGTAAATTGCTCTCATCCTTTTTGACACGTATCTTATCCATCGGCCAAACCCTTTGAGCCAAATTAATAAACTCAAGAGCTTTAATGCAAACCGTGTCACAAAGTCCACAATACAAGTCAACAGGGTCGACCTTAGGGGGTCGGCCGACACCTTAATCTTTGGCTTTTAGCTCAAAACCAAGGAGGGATATAACATGAATTCACTGTTTGCCTTGATTCTAGCTATTCTGTGGTCGGTCATA
>JAUUVE010000018.1 GCA_030589715.1 Desulfobacteraceae bacterium
ACCTGTAGCTTTGTAAGAGGGCCTCTTCCTCAAGCAGTTTTCACATAGATGATCACCTTGCGCCTGAGAGGCAAAGGGTGTCCCGCATACGGGGCAGAGGGGTGAGGTAATTCTGTGGAAATCCCCGGAGCAGGATCGGCAAAAAGAGATGCCACCATCTTCGTTTGCGGGACCGCCATCGCGAAAGAATTGTCGGCATATGGGACATCTCGGGGGATAGATGATGTCTATGAGCCTGCTCAGGAGATTCATGCCTTTGATTATCTCACAAAGTCTTCAAAGGACCCATCGGGATTGATCCCCGGACATGCGTCCTTTGCCAGTTCCCAATTCTCTTTGTCGCTGACGATTGCAGGATAAAAAGGCCATAGGCAACATATCTTGGGCTTCACGGGATGGATCTGGCAGCTCTTTTCGTTGTCGTAGAAGACGCAGAAATTGTCAGATCCGGTCCTTACGTAGATTCGATTATGGTTCTCATAACAAAACCGAGACAGAAAGGCCTTTGGGGTGAGGTCGAGGAAATGGGCGATCCTCTCCATTTCTTCCTGGTCAACAGAGATCCCGCCCTCACCGTAACAGCAATTTCCGCACATGCGGCAGTCAAAGGCTTTCATCATATATACATGAAGTGAACTAAAGTGATCTGAAATGACTAAAATAAGCTAAAGTTACTAAGGTTTAAATTATCAACTCATCGAGTTGCCAGTCTACCAGGAGCCTTACGCGCCGCCCAGCCTGTTTTTTTCTATATATGAGGTGCCCTTTCTCAAGGCCGTATTGAAATAAGTCCCGGGTGGTTGCCACATCGTTTCGGCAATACTCGGTCAGCTTTTCAATCTCTCCCTGTCGGTACCATTCCACCGCCTGGAGGCCGTTGGCAGTTTTTCTTTGGCTAAGGGTCTCTTGTGCCAGATGGTCCAGGCTCAAACGAAAACCGAGTCGTTTGTATACGTCCTCTAAGATATCAAAGGTTGGCAATGCCTCCAGCTCTCTATTTGTATAGGCCCCAAGGACCCTGTAGTCAAATCCTTTGATATTGAATCCGATGATCAGATCGGCCTTGTCCAGATGATCGAAAAGGGCATCAAGCCTATCTTCGTCAAATATGTGAAACTTGTCTTCAAGGCTGTCAAAGAGGACTACCACAGAGACCCTCATGAGGTGGGTATTCTGCCATCCCCCTACGTCCTGAGCGGTTTTTTGGGTCTCCAGGTCCAAGCAAAGAATCCGGGGGCCTTCAGGCCTCTCAGGAACCGAGTCTTCTTCAGGAGAGAATGGTATCGGCTCAGGGGTTTCTTTACTGCCAATGATTGCACTCAAGGGGATATGCCCCAGGAGACCTTCGAGGATCAACCGGGCGGCCTCTTTGTCCAGGGGTTTATTGCCGGAGCCGCACTTTGGTGAATGGATGCATGAGGGGCACCCCTCCTCACATTCGCAATCCTTTATAAGATTCAGCGTCTTCTCAAGTAGCTCCAGGATAATCTCAAACCCCCTTTGTGCGAGGCCCACCCCTCCGGGATAGGCGTCATAGATAAAGATTGCGCTCTTACCCACCTGGGGGTGATGAGGGTAACAAATGCCACCAATGTCATTTCTGTCACAAAGGGCGAAGAGAGGAAAGATGCCTATTGCGGCATGTTCTATGGCATGGATTCCGCCCATGAAGTGAAGGCCCCTTCTTTCCACGAGGATCTTGAGGGCCGGCTCAATCTCTACCCATAGGCCCACGGTCTCAAATGTCTGGGGAGGAAGATCCAGGGGAAAGACGCCCATCAACTCCTGGCCCGGTAAGGCCCGTTTTTCATATCCTGTTATCACTTCCGTGACCTTGAGTTCCCCTTCCCGGACCACGAACTGTCCCTTTGGTCTGCTCCTGTTAATCCGGATAATCTCGGTCTCTTTTTCGCTACGCGGCCGGGTAAAATACTTGAGATGAGACCTCTCTACCACAATATCCTTTTTCTCCAATACCAGACGATCCACCGCGTATTCACGGGCCCGATGAAGGTAAATGGCACCGGGATGGCATTCCTTGAAAGCCTTTATTCCGTCAATGGTACCGATGGCCTGGCCGGTCTCCTTTTCAAAGATCGTGTAGGTCTCACCGCAAGAGCGGATATTTACGTCAAGCTGGGGGTTTCGCCTTGAGGAAAACCAGGTGGGTTCTCCCTCCGCGGTTCTGGTAAGCGCCCCTTCTCTTTCCAGGGTTTCGAAATGCTCGGGGAGTCCTTTGGGCCAGAACTTTTTGTCCTCGAGAGTAAGGGGTATCTCCGCTGCCGCGCAAGGCAGGTGGGCCTTTACCACGTGGGAGTTGTCGGGGTCCAGGATCGCCACCTCAAAGGACCTTTCAAAAAGCTCATCCGGATATTTCATGAAGTACTGGTCCAGGGCGTCCGGTTTTGCCATGAGGATAACCATTGATTCCCTGCCTGAGCGCCCTACCCGTCCCCCCCTTTGCCAGGTATTAATGATGGTTCCCGGATATCCCACGAGTAGGCATATATCCAGATAGCCGATGTCGATACCCATCTCCAGGGCACTGGTGGATACCACGCCAAGGAGGTCTCCGGCGGCAAGCCTCTTTTCAATCTCCCTCCTCTCCTCCGGCATAAAGCCTGCTCGGTAGGAACTGATCTTTTTCCTGAGGGCTGGAGAAAGCCGGGAGACCCAGAGATGGATCAGTTCGGTGACCTTTCTTGACTGGGTGAAGACGATGGTCCTGTAACCGCTGCGGACGCACTCAACAAAGAGCTTGGCCGCAAAAAAATTGGTACCTCCCTGGGGATTGAGAAAGAGGAAATGCTGGCCGGCCCTGGGAGAGCCGACCGATTGTACAACTCTAATCTCTTCCCCAATAAGGCTTTCCCCAAAATCCCCTGGGTTGCTTATGGTTGCGGATAGGAGAATGAACCGGGGACTTGCGCCATAGCGTTGGCACAGCCTCTTTAGTCTCCTGATCAACTGATTGACATGCGAGCCGAAGATGCCACGATAGGTGTGGACCTCGTCCAAGATAACAAAGGAGAGATTCTTAAAGAGCCCCTCCCAGCCTTGGTGATGAGCCAGGATACCCCTGTGCAACATATCGGGATTGGTAAAAAGGATCTGGGGTATGTCTGTCCTGATCTTCTTTCGCCTGTATGGGGTGGTGTCCCCATCATAAATCTCGGCAGAGATCTTTGCCCCTTTGACACCCTTTAACCAGACAGCAAGGTTCTTCAGCTGGTCCTGCTCAAGTGCCTTTAAGGGGAAAATATACAGGGCCTTGGCATCCTTGTTCTCAAGGACCTTTTCCAGGACCGTTATATTATATATCAGACTCTTGCCGCTGGCGGTAGGTGTGGCAACGATGACGTTTGCCCCTCTCCGCAAGTGCTCAATGGCCTCGACCTGATGGCTGTATAGGCGGTCGAGGCCCATATGTTTCATGGTCTCAACAATGTCTTCATGAAGGCTCAATTGCGGGCCGTAGACAGGACGGTGCGGCGGGAGATAGCGGTGGTATACGAATGCGTCGCTAAATTCAGGATGGGTTCTTATTGTTTCGAAGAACTGAGAAAGCTTCACTTTCTATATGATGGGATCCCTTTGGATCATGGAATTTACCTGAAAACCTAACCCGGATAAACCGGCATTGGGGAATTGCGACCCCAGAGGAATCCCCTGGGGGAGCCCTATTCCACGGGGTGAAATTGAGGAATTTAGGAATTAAATGTAATCTCTCTAATCGAATTCTTCAATCCCCCAATCCCCTAACCCGGATAAACCGGAAATTGAATATTGAATATTGAATATTGAATATTGACGATTGGTGGGGCTCGGAAGAATTTGTGACCATTTTGAGTACAATTCAGTTTGAAAGGGACTAAAGACAGCAGCGCTACTCTGATTCGGTCTTGGTCCTGTTTCCAAACTTCTCCCGGAGGGCCTCTTCAATCTTCTCCTGCTCCGGTTTCGGGCTCAAGGCCTCTCTTTGGCGGGCCTTCTCCTTGGCTCCCTTCATGATATCGCTCATGAAGGTATCATTCTCTGTGCTCCAGGCACTCCAACCGTCAATCGCGATATATTCACCATATGAGGTCTGGTAGTAAGGGTCATAGATCCTGACGCCCTTTACATCATCATACTCGTAACGTACAAATTTTCCATCAAAGCGATCAAAGTCCTGCTCTTTGAGGCCAAGATTTTTCAACAAGACCTTATGTTCATTTTTGATTTTCATCTTTAACTCTCAAATCCCCAGCATATCTTTAGCCGATTCCAGTGTGGTCTCTTCTTGCTCCCATTTCCGGAGCAAATCATCCAGCTCTTGCCTTGATTGATTGTATTCCTTTAGAAGAACCACGCTTTTGTTCTTATCGCTAAAAAGGGCCGGATCCGCAAGCATTTTTTCGAGCTCCTTTTGCCTTGATTCAAGCTCAGTGACCCGCCTTTCCAGGTGCTCCAGTTCGATCCGGATCGGTTTTAGTGTATCGTTGATCATTCGCCGTCTTTCAGCCCTTTCCTTCCTCTCCATTTTTCGATCCCGTGTTTTCTCGTCACCTGCCTTTTTAGTGCGGCCTTTTGCCTCCGGGCGTTCATTTCGTGGTCCCTCCCCCATGCGGGAGAGATGATCGTAGTACTCGTCCAGGTTGCCCGGATACTCTATGATCTTTCCCTCGCTCAGGTCCCAGATCTTTGTGGCCAAGCGGTTGATAAAGGACTGGTTGTGAGAGACAAACAACAAGGTCCCGTTAAATTCTGTAAGGGCGTCGATCAGTGTCTCTGAGGATGAGATATCAAGATGATTTGTCGGTTCGTCCATGACCATGAGATTCCCCGGTCTTACAAGGAGCTTTGCCAGTAAGACACGGGCCCTCTCACCACCGGAGAGGACCCTGATGGGCTTGTCCACATCCTCTCCTGAAAATAGAAAGGCCCCGCAGACACCCCTCACAAAGCCGATGGTCTCTTCAGGGACAGCCTGATAGACCTCTTGGATTACTGTCTTTTGGGGATCAAGTATCTCCGAGTGATGCTGGGCAAAGTAGACCATATTGACCCCATGTCCCAGTGAGATCATTCCCTCATCAGGGTCGATTTCACCGGCTACCATCTTGAGCAGGGTGGTCTTACCACAGCCATTTGGTCCGATAATGGCTATCTTTTCGCCCCTCAAGACAGCGAGGTTTATGTCCCTGTATAGAAGGTTTTCATCAAAAGCCTTGGAAAGGCCTCTGATTGACATCACATCTCTCCCACTCCTGGGGACCATGGGGAAGGAGAAGCGCGGCCTGTTTTCCCTGGATGGCCGCGGGACCAACTCCATCTGCTTGACCAGCTTGATCTTGCTCTGGGCCTGTCTGGCCTTGGAGGCCTTGGCCCGGAACCTATCAATAAACTTCTGTGCCTCCTTTATCTTTTGTTCCTGCTTTCGGGCCCTGGCCTCCAAGGACCTCCTTTCCTCTTCGCGGGCCCTTAGATAGAAATCATAGTTCCCACTGTAAGACCTCATCCCCTCTGGCTCAAAGCTCAGAGTGCGATGGATCTGCCTGTTAAGGAAGTCCTTGTCATGGGATACAAGGACTATGGCTCCCTTGAAATCCTGGAGGAATTGTTCAAGCCAGTGTATGGAGGGGATATCAAGGTGATTGGTAGGCTCATCCAAGAGGAGCAGGTCGGGTCTTTGATAGAGGAGGCGGGCTAGTGCAGCCCTGGTCTTCCAGCCGCCGCTCAGAGTGGAGACCGGCATGGTAAGATCGGACATCTTAAAACCCAGGCCCATCAGGATCTTTTCCGCCTTATGGCGCGGGAACTCAAGCTCCAGGCGGTTGAGCTCCTGGTGAATTTCTGCGAGCCTGGAGGCCAGCTTGGCCTGCTCCTCCTCATGATGCACTGCAGTAAGCGATTCTTCCAGCCTTACTCGGTCATTTTCAATCTGCACCCGGCCCGGGATTGAATCGTATATCGATTGGAGTAGAACTCCGGCCAGGGTTTCCTGGACATCCTGGGGGAGGTAACCTATCCTGATCCCCTTCTCGCGTCTTACCTCCCCGCTGTCGGGGGAGATCTCACCATTGAGGAGCCTCAGGAGGGTAGTCTTGCCAGAGCCATTGGGGCCTATAAGGCCTATCCGGTCGCCAGGGCCCACTTGAAACCCGATTTGATCAAAGATCTGTTTTCTCACAAATGTAAGTGAGACCTTAAGGACAGTAACGAGACTCATTTTATGGTAATGCCTCTTGAGTGTTGTCAGTTGCCAATGGCCGTTACTATATCACGGCCCCGTCATCCTCGCCTTCAATATGTTGAAATGATGTTTACTTAGGCCACTTTCAGAATTCTCACACAAAGTCGCAAAGACCGCAAAGAACAACAAGGGGAAAACTTAGCGACTTCGCGCCTTTGCGAGCGGAAAATTGGTTTTGCCACGATCTGAAGTTTGTAAGCCAAACGCGATTGACCCTTCAACTTTGTCATTCTTTGATGAATCCATCTCACATGTCAAGGGTAATGGCTGTTAAAGGAGTTATGATAGGTGATTCATGCATATGTAGCCCGCTACCTTGCCAGGCTTGAATGATGGTGATATACGATGACCAGTCTTTTGGAATTTATGAGAAAAAGGGAGAGGATTGCATGGAATTTACCAGGAAGACCATAGGTCAGATGCTAAATGAGATATCTCAAGAATATCCGGAACGGGATGCCCTCATCCATACCGAAAGGAGTGTCAGGTACAACTATACCCTTTTGTCATGGGAGGTCGACCGGGTTGAAGGGGGCTCCTAGGGATGGGGATCAAAGGGGGGGACAAGGTGGCCCTATGGGCCTCTAATATCCCCGAATGGATGATTTCCATGCTGGCACTTGCGGATATAGGGGCTATCATAGTCCCCATTGACCCGGGTGCACAAAGAGAGGATCTTCAATTTGTCCTGGAACAGTCGGAATGTGTGGCCATCATAGTCGGCACGGGTTCTGAGGATGAGGATTATGCTGATACGGCACTTTATCTAAGAGAGAATATCCCTTCTCTTGAGAGAATCTTTGTGGTGGATGATGAATCCAAACCAGAGACCATCACTTGGGCTGAATTGACGACAGCGGGTGAAGATGTGGATCCGGGGGAGCTCCAGAGGGTCAAAGATGGAGTAAGCCCCGAAGACCCTGTGGCCGTCATGTATACCTCGGGGACAACGGGTAAGCCAAAGGGGGTGGTGCTTGATCACCTGGGGTTGATAAACAAATCCATGTTCTCCACGGAGCGTCAGGGGATCACCCATGAGGACAGGCTTTGCCTCTTTTTTCCACTCTTCCATATGTTCGGAAACACCTGTATTGCACTGGCAGGGCTCCTGAGGGGGAGTGCCCTTATCATGCCCTGCCTGAGCTTTGATCCTTCCAAGATCCTTCAGGCCATAGATAAGGAAGAGTGTACGGCCATATATGCCTCTCCCAGTATGCTCATCTCCCTACTGGACCATCCCGAGTTTGACGAAAAGAGATGGAAGGGGGTCCTAAGAGGAATCATCGGTGGGTCTCCATGTCCCATGGAATTAATGCGGAGAGTAGTTGAGGAGATAGGTGTCTCCGACATTACCGTGGGCTATGGAATCACCGAAACCTGTTCATGGATAACGATGACCAGGCCTGATGACCCAATAGAGTTGCGGGTGTCGACCATCGGGACCCCACTTAGGTGCAACCAGGTCAAGATCGTAGATCCGGCCACCGGTGAGGATCTTCCCCCCGGGAGCCAAGGGGAGCTCTGCACAAAGGGGTTCTTGATGAAGGGTTACTACAAGATGCCCGCTGCCACGGCGGCTGCCATCGACCAGGAGGGATGGTTCCACACGGGTGACCTGGGGGAAATGGATGGCGAGGGATATGTGAGGATCACAGGTCGGCTAAAGGACGTAATCGTCAGGGATGGAATAGAGATCTATCCGGTGGAAGTGGAGGAGGTCATCTACAGGCTCCCTGGGGTATCGGAGGCCCAGGTCTTTGGTTTCCCTCATCCAGAAAAGGGGCAGGAGGTGGCTGCCTGGATAAGGGTAAAGGAGGGTTCCCTTTTATCCGTAGAGGATGTGGCCGTGCATGTAAAGAAGCACCTGGCCCATGAGAGACAGCCGCACTATTTCAAGGTCGTCTCGGATTTTCCCATGACCAGGAGCGGGAAGGTGCAAAGATTCAGGCTGGGGGAGCTGGCTCAGGAGGAATACCTTGGCGGGGAATAGGGATGGGGCTTTGGCGTCAATTTCACTGTAGTGAAACGGCTATGTGGACTTCTGCCTTTCCAGCCCCTGGAGAAAAATCTTGCGAAATTCCACGTGGCGGTGCGAATGCTTATTTGGAGACACCCCCTCAGAAAATTCGGCGAACACTGCTCTACCCTATGCCGGTTTATCCCGGCGCTTTCCGGACGTCCCCTTGTCCTCACTGAGGAGAAAGATGGTAGCAATATGGCCGTGATAAATGAAAAAGGGGCTGGCTATATGGCCTGACCCCTTGATTTTATTGGAGGCGGCAACCGGATTCGAACCGGTGAAAAACGGTTTTGCAGACCGCTGCCTTAGCCACTTGGCTATGCCGCCCTAAATTTCTGATGGAGCGGGAAACGGGACTTGAACCCGCGACAACCACGTTGGCAACGTGGAGCTCTACCAACTGAGCTATTCCCGCAAGTTGAATCTGCCAATTATTCTACAATAGAAAGATGCTTTGTCAACAAAAAACTAGCGTGATTGCTTCCTTTATCTGCGCTTTACTAAGACCTTGCTAAACTTCCAAAAATAGTCCCATCCGGACCAAACAGTCAGGATCAATGCCCCCCAGAGAAAGGCCATTCCAACCGCATGAAAATTCACATTGAGATAGGTATAGTGGAGACATAGCCCAAGAACGGCAATCGACTGCAAAATGGTCTTGTACTTTCCAAGGGAGCTTGCCGAGATTACGATGCGCTCATTAACCGCAATTCCTCTCAGACCCGTAACAGCCATTTCTCTCATAACAATAATTAGTACCATCCAGACCGGAATTCGGCCCAGGGGTATTAGCATAATCATGGTCAAACAGATCAAGACCTTGTCTGCCAGTGGATCAAGAAATTTTCCCAGCGAGGTCACCGCACCGTACCTTCTTGCAAAAAATCCGTCCAGGATGTCGGTGATAGACGCCATAGCGAAAAACAAGGCCGCCAAAAAAGCGCCCCACTTGCCCGGAACATTCAGACATATCAGGACGAGCGGGATACTGGCCACCCTTATGGCTGTCAGGGCATTGGGTAGATTGCAGATTTTTTTTTGACCATGAAGGTTCATGAATTTTCAGCCAACCCGGATCCCGGATTCCGAAGCCTTTGTTGAATGCAAAGGTTATCTCTTTTCGGACCTGTAAGACTTATAATAATCCATCACCCTTTCCACAAAGGCCTTGGTCTCTGGAAAGGGGGGTACTCCATTATAGGTATCCACCGTGTCAGGCCCGGCATTATAGGCAGCAAGGGCCAGGACCTTGTCATTCTTGAACCGTTTCAACAATAGCCCCAGGTAACGGGTGCCGCCCAGGATGTTCTCCTCCGGGTTAAGGGCGTCTCCAACATCCATATCCTCTGCTGTCCGGGGCATCAGTTGCATTAGTCCTTTTGCCCCCTTTCGAGAGACTGCATCATGGTCGAAGTTGGATTCGGCCTTGATGACCGCCTTTATCAGGTGAAGCTCCACCTTGAATCTTCTTGAGGCCTCAAGAATAGTAGCCTCATAATCCTTGATATACTCTGAAGGCGCCTTTCGGCTTGCCCGGAGATAGAGCTCATATCGGCCGTCGGTCTTTATGTTGGTAAAATGGAGGACACCGTTTTTGTCCACATAACGGTAAATGTCCCCGTGTACCTGGGGGCTTAAAGATAGTGAAAGGGCCAAACCCAAGAAGGCGGCCCAGGTGGCCCGTGAGACAGTCACGATTTGTTCTGCTTTTTCCAGTCTGAGAGGAAATTCTCAAGACCTATATCGGTCAGCGGATGTTTGATCAGCTGTTGGATAACCTTAAAGGGGATAGTGGCAATATCTGCACCCATAAGGGCGGCGTCAAGCACATGAACGGGGTTTCGGATGCTTGCCACGATGGTCTCTGTTTCAAAGCCATAGTTCTCATAGATAGTCAGGATCTGTTCAACCAATTCCATGCCCCTGTGGCCGATATCGTCAAGTCTCCCAATAAAGGGGCTCACATAAGCGGCCCCCGCCTTTGCCGCCATCAACGCCTGAACAGGAGAAAAACAAAGGGTTACATTGGTCTTGATCCCTTCACCGGTGAGGATCTTCACCGCCTTGAGGCCCTCTTCTATGAGGGGTATTTTTACCACAATATTATCGGCCAGCTTGGCCAGGTCCTTGGCCTCGCGCACCATCCCCTCTGCATCAACACTGACTACCTCGGCACTCACAGGTCCATCCACAATACCACATATCTCCTTGATAAGCCCCGTGAACTCTCGGCCCTCTTTGGAAACAAGACTGGGATTGGTGGTACCCACATCAACCATGCCCAAGTCATTGGCCTTTGTGATCTCTTCGATGTTCGCGGTATCAATGAAAAATTTCATAATGCCCCCTTCAGAACTAAATTTGCGGTTTTCCCCTGCCAGTGGTCAGGAAAAGGGCAGGAGAAGATCAGCGTTTCATTTCCTCTTGAAACTTATCAGCGCACTCCTTGCTGCAAAAGAAGTATTCCCTTCCGGCCACGCTCCTTTTCTGGGCATCCCTCCGGGGTATATAGGTCTTGCAGCTGGGGTCCTGAACCATCTCGTCTATTACGCCATTGGTCCTCCTCTGATCTATAATTTTAGTGGAGCCCAGTGCACTCTTTACCAAACGGTAGAGGAGGTAGATCAATGCACCAAAGATGAATAATCTAAAAAACCCCAAATTATCTTCCCCCCATCTCCATTACAGTCTGGCCTTTATGAGAAGAATCCTCCAGCAACTGGAACATGGTCTTACCCAATACAGGATGAACCAGATCGGGGGCCAATTGAACCATCGGAACAAGCACAAACCTCCTCAGATGCATGAATGGGTGAGGAATTTCCAGGTCTTCATCATTTATTATATCCTGCCCGAAGAGGAGGATGTCCAGGTCGATAGTACGAGGGCCCCACTTGCTCCTTCTCACCCTGCCCATCCTTTCCTCAATTCCCTGGAGGCACTGGAGGAGGTCTTGAGCCGATATTACGGTTTTTAGAGAAATTACGCCGTTCACGTACCAATCCTGACCCTTTACGCCCACAGGCTCTGTGCGGTAAAAATTCGATCTTGCCAAAAGGACACCCTCTGGGATCCCGCGGATCAACTCAATGGCCTCCAGGCAATTCTCGAGTTTGTCACCAAGATTTGAACCGATTCCGATATAGGCCGTCTTTGCCATTGGCGAGGGGTCTTTTACTACTTGAGTCTCATGGCCTTTAATCTTTCTGCCGCCTCCGCAAGCCTTTCCCTTTTCTGGGTAAGGGCGATACGGAAGTACCCCTCCCCGGGCTCGCCAAAGCCATTTCCTGGGGTAACTACCAGACCTGCCTCCTCCAATAGGCGGGAGGCAAACTGGGCAGAGGTATATCCCCCAGGGACCTCAATCCATAGGTAGAAGGTCGCCTTGGGCAGTTCCACTTCAAGACCCGCATCCCTTAGTCCTTCCACCATAAGGTCCCGTCGTCTGGTATAGACCTGGATCATATCCCGCACACAGGACTGGCCCCCCCGGATGGCCTCAATCCCTGCCATCTGAACGGCCTGGAAGACGCCTGAGTCAATATTGCTCTTGATGGCACCAAGCCCCTCTATGCCCTTTTGATTGCCCACGGCAAAGCCGATCCGCCAGCCGGTCATGTTGTAAGTCTTGGAGAGGGAATGAAATTCCATGCCCACCTCTTTTGCCCCATCCACCTCAAGGAAGCTGGGGGAGCGATACCCGTCAAAGGCCATCTCGGTATAAGCTGCGTCGTGGCATACCAGGACCCGGTGTTTCTCGGCAAATTCCACGACCCGTTTAAAAAACTCAAGGCCGGCAACCGCTGATGTGGGGTTGTTTGGGTAGTTGAGGAATATCAACCTGGCCCGATCGGCAACTTCATCGGGGATTGCATCAAGGTCCGGTAAGAAGGAGTTTTCTTTTAAGAGGGGCATAAAATGGGATTGCCCCCCGGCAAAGATTGTGGCGATGTTGTAGACCGGATATGCAGGCGTTGGGACCAGGGCCACCTCACCCGGATCAATAAAGGCCAAGGGGAGATGGGCAAGTCCCTCTTTGCTTCCGATGAGAGAAACCACCTCCGTTGTGGGGTCGAGTTCTACCCCGAAGCGCTCTCGATACCATTGGGTCACCGCCTCTTTGAAATCGTTTATTCCCGAGTAGGAAGGGTACCTGTGATTGGCAGGATCATCCGCTGCCTTTTTTAGGGCCCGGATGATGTGTGGTGGTGTGGGGAGGTCAGGGTCACCCACACCGAGATCAATGATATCAACCCCCCTGGCCATAACCTCGGCCTTTTTTCGATCAATCTCCTTAAAAAGATAGGGGGGTAGTTGTTGAAGTCGCTCAGCTTTCTCAAAAAGCTCCATGGTTAGCAATCTCCGGGTATTTTGAACTGATCTGTGAGGAGGGGCACTCGGTCTATGGAGACCCAACGGGCGTGCCTGATCACCTATCTTAGACCCAATACGTCCTGCATGTCATAAAGGCCTTCGGGCTGTTTGGCTACCCACAGGGCGGCCCTTACTGCGCCCCTGGCAAAGTTATCCCTATTATGGGCACGATGGGTCAATTCCAGCCTCTCCCCGATGCCTCCAAACATAACGGTGTGCTCACCTGTGATGTCCCCGGCCCTCCAGGTCTGTATCCCGATCTCCTCATCTGTTCTCTGACCTATTATCCCCTTGCGCTCATATACACCAACCTTTTCCAGGTCCCGATCCACGGCCTCGGCAAGGATCTGGGCCAGCCGCATGGCTGTTCCGCTCGGTGCATCCTTTTTGAGCCTATGATGGACCTCCAGGATCTCCATGTCATAGTCGCTGCCAAGTATCTGAGCCATCTCCCGGGCAATCTTGAACATCACATTGACGCCCACGCTCATGTTGGGTGCCAGGACACACCTGATCTTTTTTGCGAGGGCATCAACCTCTCGGAGCATATCCCCTGAAATCCCTGTGGTGCCGATTACCATGGCCAGGCCGTGCGGGGTGATGGTCCGTATATTCTCAAGGGTGGCCGTGGGCGTGGTAAAATCGATCAACACCTCTCCTTTGTCGATTACCTCTTCCAAAGATTCCATAATAGGGACGTCCAGTTCTCCAACACCTGCCACCAGGCCCGCATCCCGGTTCACGCTGGGATGGTCAGGCCTCTCAAAGGCCCCGGCCAGGGTTACCTCCTGATTCTGGGAGATCATGTTTATGATTCGTTGCCCCATACGGCCGGCAGCACCTGCCACAATCGTCTTAAGCATGATCATCTCTCCTCTAACGGGCAGTCGCCGTGATCAGTTGTCAGCCGGGGAGGGCTGGGGCAACGGACCACGGACGACCGGTATACCGTATATCCTTTTGACTAGATAGTGCCTGAACGAAAACCCCGAAATATGACTTTCGGGTTTTATTCGGAAATCTTCAATGGACTGGTACCGCTTGTTTTTTTGAATCCGCAATCCAAAATCCGCAATCCAAA
>JAUUVE010000109.1 GCA_030589715.1 Desulfobacteraceae bacterium
AATTGGTTTTTCCATTACTCCATCACTCCACTACTCCCGACCACTAAAGCAATACACTATTAGTTTTGTAACACTTTAAGGTTTTTAAATACCCACAAGATAGCTCCATGGTTTTGCCTCTTCCTAACCACCTGTTTCAAAATACGGCAATCCTGAACACACATCAGCCAAGGCATTATACATCCTAGGCCATTGCAGATGGGGGATTATGGAAGTGCTTCTGGTATCATGAAAGAATGCTGCTGCGCAGTTATTTTCCTTGAAACGTTGGTTTTCTCTTTTCAAGGAATGCAGTTATGCCTTCGTTCTTGTCCTGTGTTGCGCAGACTTCAGAAAAGGCCTGATTTTCAATATCAAGCCCTTGTTCCAACGTCAGCGAGAGGCCTGTTGAGGAGGCCTTTTTGGCTGCCCTGACAGCCAGGGGTCCCTTGCCGTTGATCTTGCCTGCTAGTTCGAGCGCCGCCTCCCTCAGAGAGGTAAGGGGAACGACCTGTTGGACCAGCCCGATTTCTAATGCCTTTTCAGCCAATATGGCCTCACCTGTAAACAAGAGTTGGTTTGCCCATCCCAAGGGTATGGCACGGGGGAGCCGCTGCGTCCCTCCGGCCCCCGGAATCAGACCCAGGTTTACTTCAGGGAGCCCCAGTTTGACATGATCAGCAGCAATCCTGATATCACATACCAGGGCCAGTTCCAATCCGCCGCCCAGGCATAGGCCATTGATGGCTGCAATCACGGGTTTTTCAAAATAGTCCAGTTGACTAAAGAATTTGCGCGTATCCTGTACCCGCTTAAGACCGCTGTCACGGTCAAGTTGTAAAAGTCCCGGTATATTCGCTCCGGCCATAAAGAACTTTTCGCCGGCCCCTGTGACTATCAGGGTCCATACGTCATCGTCCTTTGAGATCCGAGAGAGTTTTTCCGAAAACTCATCTCTCAATTCAGGGGTTAAGGCATTTGCCGGGGGGTTGTTTATGGTGAGAATGCCCACCCTCTGGAGAATTTCCACCTGGATTTTTTCTTGTTGCATAATGGCTGCTCCTCACTGTCTTAAGTGATCAGAACCAGGAAATATTCCCTTGACATGACATCTAATTGATAATTTAATTAACTTGTTAATTAAATTTTATCCGGTGACGAATTTACTCCCATGCCGGTCAAGTTGTCAACGCCAAAGCACTCAACCATGGTAAATCGCGTGCCAATGGTTTGCTGAACACTATAACCTTTTTTCTTGCGGGAGGGTCCCAATGGACTTCAAATATATCCTATTTCAGGAAAAGGATCACATCGCAAAAATCACATTGAACATACCCGAGAAAAGGAATGCTCTCAATCTCGAGATTCGCTCGGAACTCCTTGATGCCTTCCGGCGGGTTGGCGACGAGGATTCCATCAAGGTGCTTGTCATAACCGGAGCCGGGAAGGCCTTCTGTGCTGGAGGTGATCTGGGGAGCATGGAAGGGGTGACACCCGTGGGTGGAAGGGTGCGCCTGAAAAAGGGACAGAGGTTGATCAAGGCCATGGTCGAATTGGAAAAACCGATCAGCGGGGCCATAAACGGCAACGCCGCCGGGGCTGGAGTAAGCATTGCCCTTGCCTGCGATATCCTCATAGCGTCAGAGGAGGCGAAGTTTGTTATACCTTTCACGAAAATAGGTTTAGTGCCTGACTGGGGGCAGTTCTATTTCTTGCCCCTTCGGGTGGGAATTGCGCGCGCCAAGGAACTTATGTTTATGGCAGAGATGATAGATGCTCGAGAGGCCGAGCGCTTGGGTCTTGTCAACAGGATAGTCCCGGCTGAAAAACTCGAAGAAGAAGTCCTGGCTTTTGCCACCCGCCTGGCGAGAGGTCCGAGTCAGTCCTATGCAATGATCAAGTCAGCCCTAAATCGGTGGCCGGCAAGCCTTGAGTCATTTTTGGAACTGGAATCCACCATGCAGGCCGTAGCCTTTAGTAGTCACGATTTTGACGAGGGACGGAAGGCATTTCTGGAAAAGAGAAAGCCCGTATTTAATGGAACCTGAGCCTGCCTCTGTCATGTGAAAATGGCATTCGGGAGGTAGGCGTTCACAGGTTCAGGGTTCACCCTGTGAAATTTCCCGAAGGGAGTCCTATTTAACAGGGTGAACCCTGAACCTCTGAACCCGTAAACGGTTACTTTGGGAGGAAGTGCAAGGTTTCCCGTTTATCCGGGTTAGGAGGTACCCAGATGAGCGGGAACCGAGTGAGAACTGGTACAAAGGCCATGGCAAAGAGGAGTGTTAACTTGAAAAGGAAGCATGATGCCCTGGAGTCTCCTGTGGATGTGGCTTTCAGGAAGATAAAAGAGATGATGTATCACCATGAAATAGTCCCGGGGCAGAAGCTCATCTATCAGGAACTGGCCAAAAAGCTTAATATGAGTATTACACCGATTGTCCAGGCACTTAATAGATTGCAACTTCTAAACATAGTCTATTCAGAGCATAATAAGGGGTATTACGTAGGGGAGACTGACGCGGTGGAGGCCAAAGAGCTGTTTATTGCCAGGGAGGCCCTGGAGACCTTTATCGTCCCTTCCATAATAAAAAATTTGACCGACAAAAAGATCAGTGCCATTGAAAAGGCCATGAAAGAACATACAAAAGGTGTGTCGGTTCCGCAATACAGGCGTATGCTTATGATAAAGGACACTGATTTTCATCTCAGGATTGTTGAATGTGCGGAAAATAAGATCATTTACAATATATGTAAATTGATATTGGAACAGATCTACTTGAAGTACAGGCCAGAATATATGAGAGAGCCCAGACTAAAAGAGGCGGCAGAGGAACATAACATGATACTAGAGTCCTTGAAAAAAAGGGATGTTCGAAAGGCAAGACGGCTGATCAAACAGCACATAAAGAAGGGCAGAGAGCATATTGTAGGGAGTCTGTTGGAAGATAAGAGCATTGTGCTATAGGGTTGAGAGTAAATAATAACAAGGAAGAGGAAAGACAACGGGCTGAAACACTTGGTAAGAGATGAGGTGAAGGTTAATATTGTAACCGTTCACAGGTTGAGGGTTCCCCGTGAGGGTTATCTTTGAACCCGTGAACGGTTACTTGGTATTCTGAGAAGGAGGACATTATATGACTACGGTGGGAATAAGCTCATGTGGAGGCCACATACCTTACCTTAGACTCGATCGAGGGGTCGTTGCCCAGATATGGGGAAGGCCATCCGTAGGTGGGGAAAGGAGCGTTGCCAACAACGACGAAGACGGCATTACCATGGCCGTGGAGGCATCAAGAAATTGCCTGGGAGGCCGAAGTACTGAAAAAGTGGACGGGCTCTTTTTTGCCACCACCACTGCCCCTTACAAGGAAAAGATGAACGCCTCGTTGATTGCAACTGCGGCGGATTTGAAAAGGGAGATAACAACGGCTGATTTTGCTCATTCACTCAGGGCAGGGACAGGTGCCCTAAAGGCGGCCTTTGACTCGGTGAAGAGCGGTTCCATGAGCAACGTACTGGTAGTGGCCTCGGATTGCCGCATCGGATATCCGAGGTCAGACCAGGAGCAGACCTTTGGCGACGGTTCTGGTGCCGTTATGGTGAGTTCGGAGAATCTGGTGGCGACGTTTGAAGGGAGCTATTCCATCTGCAACGAGATGATGGATGTTTGGAGAAACCCGGAAGATACGTTTGTCAGGACCTGGGAGGGACGCTTTATCCTGGGTGAAGGATATATCAACCATATGAAAGAGGTGGTCTCAGGGCTTCTAAGAAAATGCAACCTTGAGCCCAAAGAGATATCAAAGGCCATCTTACCTGCCCCCGACATACGGTCTCACACGAATCTGGTAAAACAACTGGGATTCCATATGGAGACACAGGTTCAAGATCCTTTGCTGTCGAGCGGTGGACACTGCGGTTCTGCACATTCCCTGCTGATGCTGGTGGGGGCCCTTGAGGAGGCGAGTCCGGGGGATATGCTGCTTTTGGCCAATTATGCCGATGGTGCCGATGCAATGCTATTCAAGGTAACCGAGGAGATTAAAAGGGAGAGAAATCAGCGCACAGTGAAGGGCTGCATAGAGGAAAAATCTCTTCTTGCCTCTTATGCCCGGTTCTTGAGTTATAAGGGCCTGGTTGAAACAGCCCCCGGAGAACCGTTTCGTCTGATGCCCTCGGCAACGGCAAGCTGGCGGGACCGCAGGAGCATACTCAGGTGCCACGGAAGTAAATGCCGCGGATGTGGTAAGATTACTTTCCCGGTCCAACGTATATGTTATCATTGTGACTCAAAAGATACCTTCGACGAGGTCCCCATATCATATCTGAATGGAGAGGTTTTTACCTTTACCCTGGATAGCCTTGCCGGTAGGAGCGATGATCCGGTTGTGATTCAGACAATAGTGGAACTGGGAGAAGAAAAGGTTCGGTTTTACGGCCTCATGACGGACTGTGACCCATCTGAGGTGGAGGTGGGGATGGTTGTCAGTCTCACGTTTAGGAGGATCTATGACGGCGCCGGCATGCACAACTATTTTTGGAAATGTAGACCAGTGAGAAGGGGGGGAATACATAATGGGCAGCATAAAGGATGAAGTAGCCATTATTGGAATGGGATGCACCAAGTTTGGTGAGCGTTGGGATATGGGAGCCGAAGATCTTGCCATTGAGGCCGCCTACGAGGCCTATGAAGATGCAGGGATCGGCAAACAGGAGATTGAGGCCTGCTGGCTCTCAACGGTCATGGCCCCAGTTATCGGAGTCTCCGGAACCATAGCTGCCGACTCCCTAAAGCTTGGAAATATACCTGTGATACGAAATGAGAACTGGTGTGCGTCCGGACACATTGCTCTGCTTGAGGCCTGTATGGGCGTTGCCAGCGGGGCATATGACGTTGTTATGGCCCTGGGTGTGGAGAAGCTGAAAGACACCGGGTTCCCCGGTCTGGGAACGGGAAGGGGGATGCACCCGGTCTATGAGGCCAGGCGGACCTCGCCGGGGTCCTTTGCATTGATCGCCCAGCGTTATTTCAAGACGTATGGGCTGAGTATTGAGGAGGGCAGGGAGACACTGGCCAAGATAGAGGTCAAGAATCATGACAATGGGAGCCTTTGCCCCAAGGCCCATTTTCACAACAAGATCACCGTGGAAAAGGTTCTGAAAGCACCGATTATTGCCTGGCCACTGGGCCTTTTTGACTGTTGCGGCAACAGCGACGGTGGTGCGTGTGCCATTATCACTACGGCTGAAAAGGCAAGAGATTTTCGTAAGGACCCCATTTTCCTAAAGGGATTTGGTATCTCCACAGATGCCATGATACCCCATTTCAGGCCGGGATTCAGCTGGACCAGCTTTGACGCCCTGAAAACATCTTCGCATAAGGCGTATGAAATGGCCGGGATAAAGAACCCCCGTAAAGAGCTGGATATGGCCGAGGTCCACGACTGTTTCTCGATCACGGAGCTTTTGATCTACGAAGACTTTGGCTTCAGCGCCAGGGGAAAGGCCAAGGAGGATGTTGATTCGGGCTTTTTCACCCGGGAGGGAGGTCTGCCCGTAAACATTGACGGCGGCCTGAAATGCTTCGGACACCCCATCGGTGCCAGCGGCCTAAGGATGACCTACGAGGTATACAAGCAGTTACAGGGGAAGGCGGATTTGCCGGAGAGGCAGATCAAGAACCCGAGGCTTGGCCTTGCCCATACCTTTGGGGGCCCACCCCAGATTAGTGCTGTTGCCATCTTTGGGAATGAGAAGGGATAGGGGGCGATTTTAGATTTTAGATTGCGGATTGCGGATTGGGGATTGAAAGAAAGGGGAATTCGGATTTTGAAAGGGTTTGGAAGCATTGAGGTCGGTCTGCAAAGCAGGTGACTCAGCGAATGGGCAGTAAGAGATGATTGATTTTGTAAAAAAGTTTGATCTCGACAGGATCGGGATTACCACAAATGCCAAGAGGACTCCTGATCAGGCTGCCCTTATTATGAATGATGTGGTTGTTACATTTGAGGAGCTTGACAGGAAGACCAATGCGCTAGCAAATGCCCTTTTGCAACTCGGGATAGAGCCTGGAGACCGTATTTCCATCCTGATGCACAATAGCCCCGAGATCATGCAGGCGTGAGTGCAGCAGGAAAGGCTGCAGTCACCCCTATTGCCCTCAACTATCGTTACAAAGAGGACGAGCTGGCCTATATCATAAATGATTCCGCATCAAAGGTATTGATTTACGGTCATGAATTTGAACAGGTCGTGAATGCCACAAGGCCCAAGCTGACTATTCCCCCCCTAACATATATCTGTCTTGGAGGATCGCCGGTTCCGGGTGTTCTGGATCTGGATGAGGTCATAAGAGAGGCCCCTGATACGCCTCCACAAGTAGAGCCGGACTCTCGTGGGGGGGCCTCCTCACTGGTCTATACCTCCGGTACCACGGGGAGGCCAAAGGGTGTCTTTAGGAATAGCACGAACCGGCTGAACAGCTTGCTCGGGTATGCCCATACCTTTGAAACCACCCATGATGATACCCACCTTGTTGCCGGTCCCCTTTATCATGCGGCCCCTTACGCCTGGGCCGCATTTTCACTAATACTGGGAAATACAGTGGTGATCATGCCCCGCTTTGATGCCGAGGAATTCCTTCGCCTTACCCAGAAGCATAAGGTAACCACGATGTGGGTGGTCCCTACCATGCTTAATCGGGTCTTGAATCTGCCCGTCAAGGTGAGAGAAAGCTATG
>JAUUVE010000238.1 GCA_030589715.1 Desulfobacteraceae bacterium
ATGGCGCGGTCCAGGAGGGGGAAGGTGTTGTGATCCGGTACGCGGGACCAAAGGGTGGTCCGGGCATGCGTGAGATGTATAAGGCCATGAAGCTCATCTACGGAAAGGGCCTGGCCCTCAAGACGGCACTTGTGACGGATGGCCGTTTTTCCGGGACCAACAACGGGTGCGTTGTCGGTCATATCTCGCCGGAGGCCGCCGAAGGGGGTAGTCTTGCAATCGTTGAGGATGGAGATCTGATCACCATCGACATCCCCAACCGAAACCTGCATCTCCACGTTTCAGATGAGGAGATCAAGGGCCGTCTCTCCAGGTGGCAGCGGCCCGAACCCAAGTTCAAAAAGGGTTATCTCGCCCTTTACGCCCGTCTGGCTGAATCGGCTGACAAAGGAGCCATTATCAGACATAAGTTCGAGTAGAAGTGATGAGCACAAGGTCCTTCCTCTGCTATGCGTTTGCCACCGTCCTCTCTCAATTGCCTTTTTTGCTCAATTGAGCCATGAGCTCCTGAGATTCGCGAAGATGACCACCAGAAGGCACTCTCGTAAAGGGTAATTAGGGCATATGCTATGTTAGATATTGCCATCATCGCAGACGATTTGACCGGTGCAGCAGACACGGGTGTTCAGTTTTGTCCCTATTTTACGGGTACCATCTTGCTGTCTTATGCCAATTTTTCACCCGAGTCTGTGGAGGCCCTTGGTTTTACAATAGAGGCCCTTGCTCTTTATTCGAACACCCGTGCCGTAAAAGCCGAATCGGCGCGGGAACGTTTGGGCCATATTGCACGTCGGCTTGTGTCGCTTCAACCGATGTACACCTATAAGAAGGTCGATTCCTGTCTGAGAGGCAATCTGGGTGGTGAGGCGGAAGCGATTATGGATGAAATGGGGTACGACCTGAGCTACATTGCGCCGGCATTTCCCGAAATGGGGCGCACCACCTTGCATGACATACACCTCATTCACGGGACCCCGGTCGACCAGACCGAGCTCTTCCGGGATCCGGTCACCCCGGTGACCGAACCCCGACTGTCTCGTGTCGTGAAAGCTCAGGCCCGCCATGGTGTGGGCCATGTGGATGTCCGGTGTATGGAGGGTACCGGGGGAGAACTCGCTCGGGAGATCGACCGCCAGGTCGGTTTGGAGGCGCGGCATCTGGTCTTTGACGCCACATGCAAGGCCCATCTGGACAAGATTGTTTTCCAGGCCCTTCGCTCTCCGAAGAAGATATTGTTGGTCGGATCCGCAGGACTTGCCGGGAGTCTTGGGCGACACTTCCCCAAGAGGCCGTTTCTTAAGGATAGTGGGCCCGGGGTTTCTCCAAAAGGAAACCATCTGATGGTTTGTGGCACCACCTCCGAGCGCACAGAGGTCCAGATTTCAGCCTTAATCAAGGCCTATCCTTATGAGGTGATGGCGCTTTCGCCAAACCTCCTGGGAGACCCAACCCGACGGGAAGAACTCCTTTCAAAGGCCATCCTGGTAGACTCGGCCCTGCGCAAAAGCAACTTAATTGTCACAATTGGCGCCTCCAATAAAGGCAGGGTCGGGAACCATAAAAGGCAGGGAACCGGGTCACCCGAGGAGATTGTAGAGGGTCTGGGGGTTTTCGTTGCCGCGGTTTTAAAGGGGACGCGGCCGGCAGACCTCTTTCTTACTGGAGGAGACACGGCCAATGCGATCTTGGAGACCTTGGGGGCCGAAGGAGTGCGGCTGTTTGAAGAAATCGACCCCGGTATGGTGCAAGGAACCATCATGGGTGGCCCCATGAACGACCTTCCGGTCGGCACCAAGGCGGGGGGCTTTGGCAGAGAAGACGCGCTGGTATCTCTCCACGAATATTGGAGGAATAGGATAAAGGGGGGGGAAAATGAAAGCTGACACCCGGCCCATTCTTGGGATATCGGTGGGCGACCCGGGGGGCATAGGGCCGGAAATAACGGCCAAGGCCTTGAACCGGAAGGATCTTTATGATATCTGCCGCCCCTTCGTTGTTGCCGATGCCCGTTTTATGGGGGACGTTATCCGGTTCACGGGACTGCCCTTGACCCTGAATAAGATCGCAAGGCCCCGAGATGGACTGTTCAGCTCCGGTACCATGGATATACTACATATGGCCAATATGGATATGGATCGACTGAGGTATAAAGAGGTAACACCCGAACAGGGCCAGGCCTCCTTCGAGTACGTGACCAGGCTCATAGAACTGGCATTAGATAGAGACATCTACGGCACAATAACGGGTCCCATCAACAAGGCGGCGATCAACGCCGCCGGGCATCATTTCGCCGGGCACACTGAGATCTACGCCCACTTGACCAACACCCGGGACTACGCCATGATGTTGGCGCACGGTGACTTTCGCGTGGTCCATGTATCCACCCACATCAGTCTGAGAGAGGCCTGTGATCGGGTGAAAAAGGATCGGATTATCCGGGTCATCGGCTTGACGTATGACGTCTTGAAGAAATTCGGCATATCTGCCCCAAGGATCGGTGTTGCTGGTATCAATCCCCACTCTGGAGAGGGGGGGATGTTTGGCCGAGAGGAGATGGAAGAAATCCTGCCTGCCGTGGAATTTGCGCGCAAATCGGGAAAAAGCGTTGAGGGGCCGATCCCCGCCGATACGGTGTTCCCCAAGATGAAAGGGGGCATGTATGATGCCGTGGTGGTCATGTATCATGATCAAGGCCATATCCCTATGAAATTGCTTGGTTTTCAATATGACGAACAAACCGGAGCATGGGGCGCCATGTCTGGCGTGAATATTACCTTGGGGCTTCCTATTGTCAGGACGTCGGTCGACCATGGAACTGCCTTTGGCAAGGCAGGGGAAGGAAGGGCAAACCCTCAATCCATGATTGAGGCCATCCGCCTTGCTGCCCTCCTCTCAAAAAGATCATAGCAATGACGTGTTATTTTTTGTTGCGCTATTACCCGAAGAGGTGGATAAAATGGATTTTACTCTTTAATGGGCTCTGCTTGAAAATGTTCGGGGTATTGGAGTATTGGAGCGTTGGGGGAATGGTTGAGATGTAAAGTTATTGAGTAGCTTCACCACTCAAACAATTAACCCCACGACCACTCAACCAGCTTTTTTTCCACTACTCCATTACTCCATCACTCCAAAGGGCGGTCGAATTACAAAATGACCTCTGAAGCCCCCTTTTAGGGGTCAAAAGCAAAATCAGGTCCTCTGGGCCTGGATTCTTTACTGTGGAGGTAACTATGGAGAGGATAGGATTTATTGGCCTCGGCATCATGGGCAAACCCATGGCGAGGAATCTCATCAAGGAGGGCTACTCCCTCGTGGTGCACAATCGCAGCCGGGGGCCAGTGGAGGAACTTGCCAGCGAAGGAGCCACGCCAGCCTCGTCTCCCAAAGAGGTGGCAGAGCACAGTGACTTGGTCATTACCATGCTTCCTGACTCCCCCGACGTAGACCAGGTCGTTACGGGCCCGGGAGGGGTCGTTGAGGGGGTACGACCGGGGATGCTCTTTGTGGACATGTCTACCATTGCACCGGCCACCACCCGAGAAATTTACAAGATCCTTAAAGACAAGGGGGTGGAATCGCTGGACGCCCCGGTCTCTGGTGGAGAGGTGGGGGCAAAGGAAGGCACCCTCTCCATCATGGTGGGTGGCACGGAGGGGGCGTTCAAAAGGGCCCTTCCGGTCTTCCAGGTGGTGGGGCAGAATGTCGTTCACATCGGGGGTCCCGGAGCCGGTCAGATAACCAAGGCCTGCAATCAAATTGTGGTGGCCTTGACGATCCAGGCCGTGGGCGAGGCCATGACCCTTGCCAAGAAGGCCGGCGTTGATCCGGCAAAGGTAAGAGAGGCCTTGCTGGGCGGCTTTGCACAGAGCCGCATCTTGGATGTACACGGCAAGCGTGTCCTCGATCGCAACTTCCAGCCCGGTTTTAAGCTCAAGCTACACCGGAAGGATCTGGGGATCGCACTGCAGACCGCGCGGGAACTCTCGCTTCCGCTTTTCACAACCGCCCAGGTGGCTCAATCGATGGATGCCCTATTGGCCATGGACAAAGGGGAGCTGGACCACTCGGCCTTAATCCTGCTCCTGGAGCAGCTCGCAGGCGAAGTGTGAAAAATCAAATAAAATAGGAGGCCCAGGATGATCAGTAATTATGAAAGGGGACGTTGATGCAGAACGTGCGTAACTTCTGCCTTGGCTAACTTTTTGGATTGGCACCGGGATCATTCTTACGCCTATTTTGGGTCTAGTCTCCATCCAGAAATGAGATAGTTTTCTCTCCGAGCTGTAAGCCGGTGGGGAAGATGAGGATTTTAACCACCCCAGAGGAATATGCTTCGCATCCCCCAGGGCAGGCAGGAATACATTAAAGTGTTTCGAGGATTAAAATCCGAATCTGATGCGGAGATTGCGAAAAATAGCCATTTATGGATGAGCACTATCTAATGGAAGGAAAGTGATATTGTGACCGAAGAAAAAAGAGTTGAAATTGAAAA
>JAUUVE010000201.1 GCA_030589715.1 Desulfobacteraceae bacterium
ACTCTGCATAACCAAATTCGTGTTTGCCAGGAAGGACTATGTGGATCTCGGGTACGAAATGAAGTCGACCCTGACTCTGGTCGATACCATTAAGTGGAACACCCGAATCCTGGAAAAGTAAATCTGGAGGATACCGGACGGGGGGCCCCATGGACAGTATGACCCCCCGTCTTCGACTGTCGTTTAAAAACTATGTTCCAGTATACAATCCGAAGAACCCTTTTGATTATTCCTACCCTATGGGCCGTCGTCACCGTGGTCTTTTTCCTGATTCGAATTGTTCCGGGGGGGCCTGCTGTGGCGGCCCTCGGGACCTACGCCACCGAAGAACAGATCAGGACCTTGGAGCATCAGATGGGCCTGGACAAGCCCGTCGTGGTCCAGTATGTGACGTTTCTCGCGGATCTGTGTCGAGGGAGCCTGGGAAAATCACTCATTACCCAGCGGCCGGTGGCAAAAGAGATAGCGCAGGCCCTCCCCTATACGATTGATTTAACCGTAGCCGGTATGGTTTTGGGTATCCTCATGGGGGTTCCCATCGGCATCTTTTGTGCCCTGAACAGGAATAAGACACCAGATTATCTCGGAAGGGTCGGTTCATTGGTAGGGATTTCTATGCCTGAATTCTATCTGGGCATCCTCCTCATGTATGTTTTTGCAGTAAAACTGGACCTATTCCCGGTGATTGGGGGAGGGGATCTCAGGGATTGGGGGAGTCGGCTGTACCATCTCGTACTCCCAGCCTTCACCCTTGGGATCGTCATGACAGCCTTTATCAGTAGAATGACTCGCTCCTCCATGCTCAACGTTATTGGGGAGGACTACGTGAGAACGGCCAGGGCAAAAGGGGTCAGCGAAAGGATGGTCATTTACAAGCATGCCCTGAGAAATGCGCTCATCCCCACAACCACCGTGATTGGTCTCTATGCCGGCATTTTGATGGGTGGATCTGTTCTAACTGAGATCGTCTACAGCCGGCCAGGTTTGGGAAAAATGATGGTTTTTGCGGTCAAAGATCGCGACTATATGACCCTCCAAACTGTAATCGTAATATTTTCGGCAGCCGTCTTTTTCCTCAACCTGGTGACGGACCTCCTTTATGCCCTTATCGACCCAAGGATTGAATACCATTAAAAGAAAATTTCAAGTATGGCTCAAGCTGTCCGAAAAGGTCTGATCCTTTACACATTCAGGCGAAATAAGACCTCTGTTGTTGGTGTTGTCATGGCCATTATAATTGTATGCCTGGCGATCCTGGCTCCATGGATCTCACCCTATGACCCGATTGATCAGAACGTCAAGCTTCAATATTCCGCACCTTCGCTCGCCCATCTGTGCGGCACAGATGGATACGGGAGAGATGAATTCTCACGAATCCTCTGGGGTGCCAGAGTCTCCCTGGTAGTTGGAATTGGCTCGGTTTTGTTCAGTATGGTTTTTGGCATTCCTCTAGGCGTCATAGCAGGTTATAAAGGTGGGAGAGCGGATAGTGTGGTTTCCCGATTCAACGATATTTTCATGTCATTTCCCATTGTAATATTTGGTCTCCTCATCCTGGCCATCATGGGACCGGGAATCGTCAAGATCATTATCGCCATCGGCGTGGCCCTGACCCCCCGAATTGCACGGCTAGCTCGAGGGTCGACGCTCTCCCTCAAAGAAATGCCCTATATTGAAGCAGCTAGGGCCGTTGGACAAAGTGACACGAAGATTATCATTCTCCATGTGCTTCCCAATATTTTCGGGGACATTCTGGTCATGGGCGCCCTGTGGATCGCAACAGCGATCATTGTGGAAGCCAGCCTCAGTTTCATTGGCCTCGGAGTCCGCCCCCCAACACCCAGCTGGGGTTCCATGATTCGTGCAGGTCTTGATCAACTCACCAATGCCCCCTGGCTCTCAATGTTCCCCGGACTGGCCATATTCCTTACGGTTTTTTCCTTTAACCTCATTGCAGACGGTTTGAGAGACATTGCCGACCCGAAGCTCCGGGGTTGATAGCGTTGCTTGAAGTGGCTTTGTGATCTTGGAGTACGCAGAAATTTTGCCTAAGTAGTTTGTTTCATAAATGCGATTCCAATGGATAATCCACCCCAATCCTGCCCTCCCCCTCGAAGGGGGAGGGTTTGGGTGGGGGTGAGGCCAAAAATACGTCACCGTAATTGCGAATAAAACATTAAGATTGGGGACTAAAGAGGCCTGGATCATGAGGGAAGAGATATGCGGTGGCAGGCAACATAGTGCTCGCCGCCGATATTGACCAGCGGCGGGACCCTCGTGGCGCAAATCTCCTCTCTCGCAGAACAACGAGTATGGAAATGGCAGCCGGGAGGAGGGGGTAATCGGAGAAGGAACATCCCCTGTCAGGATAATCCGCTTCTTTTTGAATTCAGGATCTGGTTCAGGCACGGCCGAAAGAAGCGCCTGCGTATAGGGATGTTTAGGGTTCGTGTAAAGCTCGACATCTGGTGCGGACTCCACGATTCTCCCCAGGTACATCACGGCAATTCGATCACAGATATGTTCCACTACTGCCAGGTCATGGGCAATGATAATTTAGGAGAGGTCAAACTCTTCCTGAATGTCTTCCAGCAGATTAATGATCTGAGCCTGGATCGAAACGTCGAGTGCAGATACCGGCTCATCCCCGATGACGAGTTTCGGGTTCAGGGCGAGTGCCCGGGCAATGCCAATTCTCTGCCTTTGACCGCCGCTGAATTCGTGGGGATATCGCCAGGCGTGTTCAGGCTGAAGCCCGACTTTTTCCAACAGGTAGGCAATTCTTTCTTTTTTTTCGGTTTTGTTCAAGGAGACGGCAAAAATGTCCAAGGGTTCGCCAATGGTCTGACCAACGCTTCTCCTGGGATCCAATGACGCGTAAGGATCCTGGAAAATAATCTGCATATCCCGCCTTAGATTTCGAAGCTCCTTATTTGTCAACTGGCAGACATTCCTGCCCTCAAACAGAATCGTTCCCTCTGTGGGTTCAATGAGCCGCAAAATGGCTCTGGCCGTGGTGGATTTGCCGCAGCCACTCTCACCCACAAGGCCAAGGCTCTCACCCCGCTTCAGAAAAAAACTGACCCCATCCACGGCACGCACATACCCAATGGTCCTGTTAAAAATGCCACCCCTGATGGGGAAATATTGCTTCAGGTTCCTAACTTCGAGGAGCAGATCGGCCATCTTTTGATTCCTACCTCTCCTTGTGGGTGAGCCAGCATCGGCAAAAGTGTCTTTCATCTATTTCCTCCAGGTCTGGTTCTTCTTTTCTGCAAATTTCCATCGCGTGGCTACAACGCGTGGAAAACCTGCATCCCGCAGGAAGTTCATAGAGAGATGGGACAACACCTGGAATCTCCTGGAGGCGAACCCTTCCCAGCCTGACCTTGTCTCCCAACCGGGGCATCGATTGGAGCAGCCCCTGACTATAGGGGTGCAGCGGCGTTTTAAAGATCGTCCGGGTGGGCGCTTCCTCAACAATTTTGCCGGCATACATGACAATGACCCTTTTTACAGTCTCCGCAATGATGCCAAGATCGTGAGTAATTAAAATGATGGCCATTCCCAGCTCTTCCTTCAACTGCAGCATAAGATCGATGATCTGAGCCTGGATTGTGACATCAAGGGCCGTTGTGGGTTCGTCAGCTATCAGGATTTCAGGGTTGCAGGCGAGAGCCATGGCAATCATCGCTCGCTGGCGCATCCCTCCGCTCAGTTCGTGAGGATATTGGCTGACACATTTTTCCGGACTCGGCATATTCACCAGTTTCAGCGTATCAATGCTTTTCTCAAGAGCCTCCTTCCGCTTTAGCCCTTGATGGAGGCGAAAGGCCTCGGCGATCTGATTTCCTACAGTGAAAACAGGGTTGAGAGAGGTCATGGGTTCCTGAAAGATCATGGAAATACGGTTTCCCCGGATTTCCCTCATCCGGTCGTAAGCGAGCTCTAACAAATTGGTTTCCTTAAAAAAAATCTGTCCCTCCACAATTCGACCGGGAGGATCAGGGATGAGTCGCAGTATGGAGAGGGCGGAGACACTCTTCCCGCACCCCGATTCTCCAACAATGCCGAGGGTCTCTCCCGCACTTAACCGGTAGCTGATCCCATCAACTGCCTTGGCCACGCCATCGTATGTATAAAAAAAGGTCTTCAGATCCCTGATATCCAGTATGACGTCTTGCACCTCGATCCCTTTCTTAGATAGAAGCCTTTAATGTTATTGATTATTCTTTATTATGTAGCACATCCGGTGAGAGGGGGCAAAGCAAAAGCATTGCAGAAGCACTCCGTCAGCTGATTGGCTAATCCCCTACGGCCAAATACCGGAAAGATGGTTTCACAGGGATAGTAAATATTCCATATATGAGGAGGTAGTAAAAATGACCAAGAAAGAGGAACAAAGGCTTTGTCCATTACTGCTGAATGGCTGGATAGCGCACCACGGAGAAATCGAGCTGTCGGAAAACTTGATTGAATCCTGCAAATGCAGGCAAGACTGTAGATGGTATTATCAGGGAGGCTTCGACCATTGCGCCCTTAGCAGCAGCTTCTCATCTCTGGCTGAGATCGCAGAGATGCAATGATTTTGCGTACACAGAAAATGAGAGGTGGCAAAAAAATGAAAACAAAGAAAAACAAATCGCCACCTTTCAACGCAAAATATGAGGTGGGTATAGCCCGATGGCCATGTAACAATCACGGGATGTGTTTGATGGTCTATAAAGCCAACAGATAAACAGCCCTATCTGTACGCCTATATGGGTCTGACTGCTGCCTATTGGTTAACCGGCTCTGAAGATCAGGCTCAGCAAGCTGCCCAGCACGTTCTTAGAATTAACCCAAAATTCTCATTGGGTTATTGGGAGAAACGATCCACCGGTAAAGACAAAGTGCTTAAGGAGCAAATATTTGACGCCTGGCGTAAGGCAGGTTTAAAATAGAACCTCAAATCTCCGGTACAGTCCATATATCTCCAACAGATCGGCAAAAATTAAAGGTTCAAAAAACCTGTGATATCATCAATCCCAGTCCTTGGGACTATGGTTGCGATATCTGCTATTAAAACCAACATATCAAGCGGCTGAAATCGTGAGATA
>JAUUVE010000029.1 GCA_030589715.1 Desulfobacteraceae bacterium
CCCAGGGTTGGGATCTCCATGTTCCAGTCCCGTTGTACGCAAAGGAGCTCATGAAACTTTCGGGCATCATAACCAACCTGGGTGATGGCAAAACGGGCCTGGGCCAGGACCTTCTTGCGCAGTTTTTGATACTGGCCAAGACATTCCGGTTCAGTCCGCTTAAAAGGGGAAATAGCGCACCCTGTAAAAAACTCCTCCCTGTCATCCGGGGCCAGGGTCCCCTCGTCCATCATCTTTAACATGGTCAGGAGGGTAACGGAATCCAGGTCGAACACCGGGGCCCCTTGCCCGGCAAACCCCTCTCCGGAAAAATCCCCTGTCAATGCCAGGATATTCCTTATGCCCAAGAGCCCCAGTTGAAGGGCCCTGCTTTCAAGACCAACCCGGTTTTCGTCCCTGCAGGCAAAATGCACAATGACATCCAGACCTCTCCTTACGATCTCCTCACCCAAGACATCCGGGCTCAAAGAGGGATGCCCCCCGGGATTATCCGTGATGGTCACGGCTGAAACCCTGCCATCGGCAAGCGCATCGGACGCTATGGCCATTACCGTGTCCACAGAGCGCCCCCTTGATTGCTCACCGGGAACCAGTTCCATGGTTATGGCAAATCGGTTTGGATCTAAGATATCTTCACGAAAGGTGCGGTCCATTTTTCTTTAAGTTCTCAATAAATCCGGGAGAGATAATCGCTTTTCTGGAGTGGGTTTCGGGTGTTTCTTGAAGGCGCTCTCTCAAATGGGATTTACGTCTCACTTTCGCAGTGGCTGATATTTGGGCTTCCGGCTCGTAGGCCCTCCAGCTCGGAGAGGTTTTCTCCTGATGAACCCCTATGCTTCTCCGTGCTTTTGGCAAAGCCCCAAATATCAGCCACGCTTCTACGGCAGGTTTAGAGAGCGCCTTCAAGAAATGGCCGAACGTCACGGTACCCGAATTTATTGAGAAGTTATATTTTTCTTTATCAAAGAATTAAAAACACCTTTGATCTCACGCGGATCGGGTGAGGTGTCTAAAAAGGCACGCGCATGAAGGCCGAAAAAGATCCTGCTACTTGACCCTGAAAAGTCGTTTAAGAGCGCTCCATCCCATCTTTCGACGCAGGATGCCGAGCTGGTCCTGGAGGGGAAGCTCTTTGGGGCAAACGTCCTCGCAGGCAAGGAGCCCCATACACCCAAAGACCCCTTCATCTGTGCCGATCACCTCAAAGTATTCCTTTTCGCCTCGCCTATCTCTCGGGTCAAGCATAAAACGGGCAATACGATTTAGGGCCACGGCCCCCACAAAATCTTCCCTCATGTTGGCCGTCCCGCATGCCGCCACACAGCAGCCGCACTCCACACACCGCTCCAGCTCATAGATCTCTTCGGCAAGGGCGTTGTCCATCCTCTCTTCCTGGGCATCAGGGTCAAAGGCCTCATCATTGTGAATCCATGAGCCCACCTTCTCGTTCATAGAACGAAACCAGGTGCCAGTATCCACAGAGAGGTCCCCTATCAACTTAAAAACCGGAAGGGGCATTAGGGTAATCTCAGCAGGTAGATCTCTGGTCAGGGTCTTACAGGCCAGCCCCGGTCTCCCATTAATCACCATTGCACATGAACCGCAGATCCCGGCCCGGCAGCAGAAATCAAACTGGAGCGAGGGGTCCTGCTCCTCCCTTATGCGGGTAAGGGCAATAAAAAGCGTCATGCTCTCTGTCTCTTCAAGATAAAAATCGTCCGTGCGGGGAACAGAATTTGTATCCTCCGGATTGTATCGAAATATATGAAATTTCAGCTGCCTTCCCATCTCACGCTCCTGTTGTTTCACCATCGCGGGTTATGATCTTGGAGACCCCATATCCTCGATCACCGGGCGGAATCTCCAAAACCCCGGAGGCGGGCTCGTAGTTGAGGGTGGGGAGATCTTCGCCCTCTTTCCATGTGGCCAGGGTACGATTAAGCCAATCCCTGTCATTCCTGGCCTCGTAGTCCTCCCTGGCATGGCACCCACGGCTCTCTGTGCGCTTGAGTGCAGCATAAGCAACGCAGATCGCCAACCTCAGCATACCCTGGATCTTAAGGGCAAGGGCCAATTCAGGGCTGGCACCAATCCCATTTGAGCGAAGCCCCACCCTCTTGGAACGTTCATAGATACCCTGTAGATTCTCAACCGCCTTTTCCAAGTCCTTTCCGTTTCTGAAGATGCTCACCCGTTCCATGAGCTCATCCTGCATGGCATTTCGGACCTCAAAGGCACTTTCACCTCCGTCCTTACCTGAGATGCGCCTTTCCAGACGTTCCTGTACCCTGTCTGCAACATCCTTTACAGAAGCGGTCTTGAATTGAACATCATAGCCCTTCAAAAACTCCGCAATCTTCTCTCCCACTATCTTTCCCGCCACCACTGTCTCTGCCAAAGAGTTGCCCCCCAGCCGGTTAAACCCGTGCATGTCCCAACATGAGGCCTCTCCTGCAGAAAATAGCCCCTTAAGGCCGTATGCTGCCCCGTCCTTGTTGGTCTTAACCCCTCCCATGCTGTAGTGTTGGGCAGGTCTCACCGGTATCAATTGGGTGACAGGGTCGATACCCAGGAAGTTGTTGCATATCTCTTCCACTTCTCTCAGCTTGGTCTTGATATGCCTCTCACCCAAATGGCGGATATCCAGCCAGAGGTGATCGCCATAAGGGCTCTTGACGCCGCAACCCTCCCTGATATGGTGTATCATCCACCGGGATACCACGTCCCGGGAGGCCAGCTCCGCCTTTTCTGGCTCGTAGTCGGGCATAAAGCGCTTCTCGTTTACATCCAGAAGGGTGCCACCATCACCCCGGCACCCTTCGGTCACCAGTATGTTGGTGGGGACAATCCCTGTAGGGTGAAACTGGATCGCCTCCGGGTTTCCAAAGGGAACTACCCCGGTATCAAGGGCAATGATGGCCCCTCCTCCATCATTTATGACGGCATTGGTGCTCTCCTTATAGATCTTTCCATAGCCCCCCGTGGCAATCAGTGTTGCCCTGGCCAGATAGGCCTTCAGTCTCCCTGTCTTGAGGCATCTGGCCACCACCCCCGTGCAGGTCTCCCCGTCATGAATGAGGGATATGGCCTCCATCCGGTCATGGACCGCCACCCCCAGTTCCACCACCTTGTTGTCCATGGTGTAAAGGAGGGTATGACCAGTCCCGTCAGAGGTATAACAGGTCCTCCACTTGGCTGTCCCCCCAAAGTCCCTTGCGGTGATCAGACCTTTGTTCTCCTTGGGCTCCACCTTCTCATATTCCTTACCTCCCTTAAAAAAGGCGGACTTACCCGGCACTACCCGGTTCCATGGAATCCCCCAGAAGGCCATCTCACGTACTGCCCTGGGTGCGGTCTCCACAAAGAGCCTTGCCACCTCCTGGTCGCACCCCCAGTCTGAGCCCTTGACCGTATCTTGAAAATGGATATCCTGGTTGTCACCTGCTCCCATGGCGCAGTTGCCCAAGGAGGCCTGCATCCCCCCCTGGGCCGCTGATGAATGGGAGCGCCTGGGAGGCACAATACTCAGGCAGATGGCCTTAAAGCCGCAAGAGGCCGCCTCAATGGCGACCCGTTCACCAGCCAGCCCGGCCCCTATGCACAATAGATCAGCAAGTTCAGTATCCAATGAGATCACTCCCTTTTTGTATTGATGATTGATGCCCGCCCTGGCGCGACGCGATTTTGATATTTTCTTGCTTTAGTTGCTCCTCTATGCCCGGCCTAATGTTACTGGATATGGAAAGATCAGGTCTGGGCCAGGGATTGTCGATTGATGATCGACCAATAACAATTACAAGAAATCAATAGTACCGTCCGAAGAGACAGAACAGACTAAGTAGTGCTTGACCGAAAACCCTGCTTTCGGTCAAAAATTCGAAATCCGAAACAATGACATAAATTATAAATGTTCAAATCACAAAAACATCCGAGTTCCAATATCTTGGTTTGGGTTATTTTATCATTTGGTATTAGGATTTGTTTCGATATTCGATATTCGGATTTAGCCTGAACGCGACTTTTCGTTCAGGCACTAAGTAGACAGGGTCATGAATCGAACGATCGTGATAAGACCGATTAGAATAAATATCACGGTCAATATGTTTTCAAACCTCTTGAAGCCTTTTCGTCTCTTACGCCCAATCAATCCCCATTTCACGGCGATACGGTAAAACCCTATGCCCACGTGGAGCTCAACCATTGGCAAAAGGATCAGATAGAACACGAGCCAGAATCCACCCTGAATCCTTGCTGCACTCTTGGCCGCGGTGATGGGCAGATCGGTCAGGACCGTCCACATATGTATGGAGCCCATGATCAGTATGACCATGGCAGTGGATGCCTGAACAAGCCACAGCCAGGTATCTGTATGGCGGAGCATTCTGCTGTGCTTCCAGATGGTAGACTGCTGCTCCACCCGGAAGGGGACCTTCCTGGCAGCCAGGACAAAGTGGAGCAGGAAGGTAAGACCTATCATCGGTCCGCCCACCTGTACCATATAGGTATCTTCAAAGAACCTGGCGATGGTATTCATGGCCCCGGGGCCCAAGTTTACACTTGCCACCAGGATCATATGACTCCACATAAACAGGATCAGTCCGGCCCCCGTCAGCATCTGAAGCCCGTCAAGATAGGCAGAAGCCCCGCTGGGAGCACGGACATAAATGGTTGTATCAATAGCCATCCCTCAACCCCCTGTAAAATCTTGGCCTCTCTCCCGACCAGAGGCTCATACAAGCCTTGGGCCGGCCTGGAAGGATGCCAACTCTTGGACCTTGAACGTTGGGATGAGGATATTATTACTGGGTAACACTGTTGTCAAGCCCAACTAATGGGAACTGGGGTGGCTATGCCCTTCTTTACACAAACGCGGACATAGGTTATGAAATGGTCATAGGAGGCTGGCATCATGAGCAAAAAATACACTCCCGGGAACATGGAATTCGTTTTCAGGCCCATAGGCATACTCTCAACTCCGTACAAATCCAAGAGCGGTGTCCCCATTCAGGGCGGCTTTGCCCCCGACTCAGAAGGGGTGGCCGAGATTTTTGAAGAATTTGAGGCAGGGCTTAAGGATATCGAGGGGTTTTCAAATCTTATCCTCATCTATGTCTTCCATGGCTCCAAGGGCTATGAACTTGTCTGCAAGCCATATATGGAAGACAGGTTTCATGGTGTTTTTGCCATGCGCGCCCCAAACCGGCCAAACCCCATCGGATTTTCGGTCGTCCGGCTCCAAAGGAGGGAGGGAAGGACGCTTTATCTGTCTGAACTGGACATGCTCGACGAGACTCCGATCTTGGATATTAAACCTTTTGTACCCAGATTTGATCACAGATCCAACACGCGCGTTGGATGGATGGAAAGGAGCTTCCGGGACGGGGACCATCGAAAGGTCTCGGATGATCGGTTTTGATTGGACCGCCTCGGCGTGCTGCCCACTAACGGCCTTCCTGTTTTGACAAGAGGGTTTTGTGAAAACCATTTTTTTCCTTGACAGGGCTATGCAATTTATCTATAGGTTTCCATCAATAAATTACCTCCCCGTTTGCTCAGGAATCAGGGAACTGAGTGCCTAAGCTATTATAAAAGCACAGAAAGCGGCCTTTACCCAACTGCCTGGAGCCGGAGAAAACCTCCATATGGATTTAGAAAATTTCCTGATCAATAATAGATCGAATATCATCAAGAAATGGCGTGGTGTAATCCTTGCCTCCTATCCTGAAGGCAGCCAACGGTTCTTGGCAAAAGAAAAGAGCCGGTTCGCAAACCCCGTAGGACATGTTATTGACAGGGACATAGAGACCCTCTACGACGAGCTGGTCAAAGGTGAGGTTATCGATAAGATCACATCGTGCCTTGATAACATTATTAGAATTAGGGCCGTCCAGGATTTTAAGCCGTCTCACGCCATCTCCTTTGTCCTTGGATTGAAAAAGGTCGTAAGAGAAGAGCTGGAGGGAAGCCCGGTCGAAAATGGGCTTTGGGGTCAATTGCAGGCCTTTGAAACCAGGGTCGATGAGGTAGTACTTTTGGCCTTTGATATCTTTTCGCAATGTCGCCAGAAGATTTGCGATATAAGGGTCAATGAGGTCAAGAATCAGGTAGGCAGGTTGTTGGAAAGGGCCAATCTCGTTTGTGAGATCCCGGAAAATGAGGCAGACATTTAGGGTTCGCCATACGGATTGTATGTACCACATTAAGCGAGGTAACGGTTTATGAACTTCATACTAGGCATCCTGATTTCCTCCATCGCAGTCACTATCATAGTGCTTATCCCTTTATTAGGCGTTGGGGCATGGAATCTATATACCCTTTTTGGAATTATTATCCCCTATGCAGCCATGGCAACGTTTTTTATAGGGATCGTTGTCAAGGTAATCGGCTGGGGGCGTTCACCCGTACCGTTCCGAATCCCCACCACGGCCGGCCAACAGTGGTCCCTCCCCTGGATCAAGCCGAGCCCAATCGACAACCCAAAAACTACCATGGGCGTGGTTGTCAGGATGATTTTTGAAGTCCTTACCTTCCGCTCGCTGTTCAGGAACACCAGACTCGAGTACAGGCGGACGGAGGGAGGACCAAAACTCGACTATGAATGGGAGAAGTGGCTCTGGCTTGCGGCGCTGGTCTTTCATTACTGTTTCCTCGTGATCTTCTTGAGGCACTTCAGGTTTTTCCTCGAGCCGGTCCCTGGGTTTGTATCGCTCCTTGAGAGCCTAGACGGATTTATGCAAATGGGTGTCTTACCCATCATTGGTTTCGGCCTGCCTGGCGTCTACCTGACCGATATGCTGCTTATGGCGGCCCTGACCTATCTCTTTCTGCGTCGAATATACATCCATCAGACGCGCTACATCTCACTTCCGGCCGATTACTTCCCCCTGTTTTTGCTTCTGGCCTTAGGTACCACAGGTCTCTTGATGCGACATTTCCTCCGGGTGGATATCACTGCTGTAAAGGAACTGGCCATAGGGCTATTCAAATTTTCCCCTGACCCTAAGATACTAAGTGGGATTGGGGTACTCTTCTATATCCACCTCTTTATCGTCTGTGTCCTGATCGCCTATTTTCCCTTTAGCAAATTGATGCATTTCGCAGGTATATTCCTTAGTCCCACTCGAAACCTCTCCAACAACAGCCGCTTTGTCCGGCATGTAAACCCCTGGAATTATCCCGTTAAAACCCATACCTATGAGGAATATGAGGATGAATTCAGGGAACCGATGATAGAGGCCGGGCTTCCAGTGGAAAAAGGGGCTGAATCAACAGGAGAAACAGAAGAAGCAGAATCAGGAGAAAAGGAGTAGACATGGCAGACACACCAAAACCAGAAGAACTCGCAGGGATTGACTATTTGCCGCCCCTTTTTAGAGGCTGGATCAATGAGCCGGCCCAGATCAGGCCGGGCATTTACTGCTATGCCGCAAAGCCTAAAAACCTTGACTACGTGGGCATGCCAAACGCCCGGGAATGGAACCCGGTTGATGATGATTGGAAACTACCGGAAAACTGGAAGGAGATCATCCTGGATGGGATCAGGGAACGGCTTGAAAAATTCCGCTCGTTCAAGCTCTTCATGGACATCTGCGTCCGGTGTGGGGCATGTGCCGACAAATGCCATTTCTTTATCGGGTCAGGCGATCCAAAGAATATGCCTGTCCTCAGGGCGGAACTGTTGAGATCCATCTATAGGAAGAATTTTACGGTAGGGGGCAAAATCTTCGGCATCCTTGCAGGTGCCAGGGACCTGACGGAAGATGTGCTAAAAGAGCTGTGGTACTATCTCTACCAGTGCACCGAGTGCCGCCGCTGTTCCCTCTTCTGCCCCTATGGTATTGATACGGCTGAAATTACCATGATGGGAAGGGAACTGATCAACCTGCTGGGCCTTAATATCGACTGGATTGCCGCACCGGTCGCTAACTGTTATCGGACCGGGAATCACCTGGGGATTCAGCCGCATGCATACAAAGATATGATGGACTTCTTTACGGACGAGATAGAGGAGATAACCAACATCAAGGTAGAACCCAGTTTTAACCGCAAAGGGGCCGAGATCCTCTTTATCACGCCGTCCGGCGACGTCTTTGCCGACCCCGGGACATATACCTGCATGGGCTACATGATGCTTTTCCATTACCTGCAGGAACAAGGACTCGACATCACGTGGAGTACCTATGCATCAGAAGGGGGAAATTTTGGCTATTTTACTTCCCATGAAATGGCAAAAAGACTCAACGCCAAGATGTACGCCGAGGCCGAGCGACTGGGAGTCAAATGGATCCTTGGTGGTGAATGCGGACATATGTGGAGGATACTCAATCAGTATATGGATACCTGGAACGGACCGCCGGATTTCCTTGAAGAACCGGTTTCCCCCATTACAGGGACCAAGTTCGAAAATGCAAAGACCACCAAGATGGTCCATATAACTGAGTTTACGGCCGACCTGATCAAGCACAATAAGCTGAAACTTGACCCGAGCCGAAATGATCACCTTGTAATGACATACCATGACTCGTGTAACACCGCTAGGGGCATGGGGATCTTTGAAGAGCCAAGATATGTGATCAACAATGTGTGCAACAACTTTTACGAAATGCCACCGGAAACCATCCGCGAACAGACATTCTGCTGTGGGAGTGGCGCCGGTCTAAACGCCGGAGAAGACATGGAGTTGAGGATGCGTGGCGGTCTACCCAGGGCAAATGCAGTGAAGCATGTGCACGAAAAACACGGGGTGAACATGTTGGCCTGTATCTGTGCCATCGACAGGGCTGTTCTTACATCCTCGATGGAGTACTGGGTGCCCGAGGTGAATGTTACAGGTGTTCACGAGTTGGTAGGGAATGCCCTGGTTTTTGAGGGAGAGGGGGAAAGAACAACCGACCTGCGTGGAGAACCCCTGGCAGGAATGGAGGAAGAAGAGGATGTATGACGGAGGTAAGATCATCGCAGGACTGATCATTGGCATCGGCTTGCTGCTGGCCCCATTCTTCTATAACGCTGGAACGGCTGCCAAGGCACCGGATCCCCAGCTTACGCCAAAGGCAAAAGAGGCAAAAGAGTGTGTGACAACAGCTTTATATATGAAGAGCTCTCACTTCAGTTTGTTAGATGAATGGAGGCATACCGCAGTCCGTGAAAATGAAAGATACTTCAAGTCGCCAAATGGTAAGATCTATTACAAAAGCCTCCAGCTGACGTGCTTGGATTGCCATTCCAACAAGTCCAAGTTCTGCGACCAATGTCATAACTATCTGAATGTGGTTCCCTATTGCTGGGACTGCCACATTGCGCCGGAGGAGAAGAAGTGATGGGCGTAGACAGAAGAGAATTCTTAAAGATAGCCGGATATGCCGCTCTTTTCGGGCTTGGAGGGAAGGCGGCTATTGAGATACTCGCCCCGGGGGACCTGGAAGCTGCCATGGAGGGTGTTCCCCTGACCGAGGCGAAACGGTGGTCCATGGTCATTAGGATGCGCAACTGCCTCGAGAAGGTCGAAAAGGATGGATGCAGGGAATGTATAACCGCCTGCCACCATGTACACAACGTGCCTGACTGGGGAAATCCCAGGCACGAAATCAAGTGGATCTGGAAGGAGCCTTACCAGCACACATTCCCCAACCAGCCTAACCAATTTATTGATGAAGGTATCAGTGACAAGCCATTCATCGTTCTCTGTAATCACTGTCTTAATCCTCCCTGTGTGAGAGTCTGCCCGACCAAAGCCACATTTAAGAGAGAAGACGGCATTGTTACGATGGATATGCACCGATGTATCGGGTGCCGGTTCTGTATGGCGGCCTGCCCTTACGGATCAAGGAGCTTCAACTGGGGAAGCCCCAGAAAGGCCCCAAAGGAGCTGAACTCTAATTTCCCGACCAACCGGGATTATCCTGAACGGTCAAAGGGAGTGGTCGAGAAATGTAATTTCTGTGTTGAGATCGTTGCAAAGGGGCAACTTCCCGTTTGTGTGCAGGTCTGTGATAAGATCAAGGTCCATGCCTTGAACTTCGGGGACCTCGACGATCCAGGGTCGAACGTGAGGAGATTGCTCAGGGAGCATTATTCTGTTAGGCGAAAACCCGCACTGGGTACTGAACCGAACATATTTTACATTATATGAGGTCGCTATGCTTGAAAAGGCGCTAAAGGGAAGGCAAGGATACTGGGGGTGGCTCATATTTCTGCTCGTATTTATGGGAATAGGCCTTGTGTGCTACCTCTATCAGTTCAGGGAAGGCCTTATCGTTACCGGTATGAGCAGGGATGTGTCGTGGGGCTTCTATATTGGCCAATTTACCTATCTTGTGGGGATCGCCGCCGGTGGCGTGATGGTGGTACTCCCATACTACATACATGATTACAAGGCCTTTGGGAGGATCACAATCCTTGGGGAGTTTTTGGCCATTTCCGCTGTCCTCATGTGCATCCTGCTCATCTTTGTGGACCTGGGCAATCCCGTTAGGGTATTGAACGTGCTCTTGTATCCTACCCCCAACTCTATTCTGTTTTGGGATATGATAGTCCTGCAAGTCTATCTCGCGTTGAATGTCGTGATAGGTTGGAATGTATTGACCGCCGAGCGGAAACACGTACCTTATCAGAAATGGGTAAAGGTCTTAATCTTCATTGCAATCCCATGGGCCTTCAGCATTCATACGGTTACAGCGTTCCTTTACCAGGGTCTACCGGGGAGACATTTCTGGTTGACCGCAATCCTGGCGGCCCGTTTTCTTGCTTCGGCCTTCTGTTCAGGACCTGCCCTCCTTATCCTGATATGTCTCATCGTCAGAAAGGTAACCAATTTTGATCCCGGAAAACAGCAGATCAGGACCCTCGGCGGAATTGTGGCATATGCGATGATTCTGAACGTGTTCTTTTGCCTGCTTGAACTTTTCACGGCCTTTTACAGCAATATCCCCGGTCATATGCACACGTGGGTCTATCTCTTTGCCGGGTATGAAGGCTACGGAAGGCTTGTCCCGTGGATGTGGGCTTCTGCCGCATTCGCCCTTGTATCCCTTGTCCTCTTGATTATTCCCGCGACCCGCCGTAATCTGGGCACCCTGGGAGTGGGATGTGCGGCCGTTATCATAGCCACATGGATCGATAAAGGATTGGCTATGGTAACGAGCGGTTTCATCCCCAATCCTTTTGATAAAGTTACAGAGTATTGGCCCACAGCCCCCGAGGTGTTTATTGTCATTGGGATTTGGGCGACCGGCTTTTTTGTACTCACGGTCCTTTACAAGATCGCCTCCTCAGTAAAGGAAGAGGTAGCTGCCTAGCAGTTTCTTATCAATAATCCTGACCCGAAAAGGGCCGGTTCCCGTTTGCGAATCGGCCCTTTTATTCATTCCAACATGGAAAACCTGCTTCTTTGGGCCAGGTCAGACAGAGATGGATCTGTCTTAGAATGTTGCAGATGGAGTATTGGAGTGCTGGAGTACTCCATTACTCCAACACTCCATAAATGGTCATTAGAATAACCCCCTTTCAAGAGTAAAACAAAGCCGGGTCCTCCCTCTGGGCTCGAGGCTGTTCCCAAATCTTTACTGCCTACCAAGCCCGCTTCTTCCCATGGATCAGCTCAGTTCCCTCCAATAGCGTATGGTACGATCCATATCCGCCGTTGCCATTGCCAGATGATTGATTCCAGTGTAACGTCTCATGGTGACCTCCTCTTTAGAATGGTATCTTCTCAATAAGTTTGGGTGAAATAACCGGCGGTTTCTTGAAGGCCCTCTCTTAAAGTGGCTTAACTCCTCATTTTGGAAGCGGCTGATATTTGGGGTTTTCTCGTGATGCTCCCATGAGCTTGTCCATGCTTTTGGCAAAACCCCAAATATCGGCCACGCTCCCACTGCAGATTTAGAGAGCGCCGGAAAAAAAATGGCCGAACACCACGGTGTCCGAGATTATTGGGAACTTACTTTAAGCGGTTTTAACTAGTTGATTAAGCTAGGATTTTTGTCTCAAATCCTACAGG
>JAUUVE010000101.1 GCA_030589715.1 Desulfobacteraceae bacterium
CCGGTTTTGACTAACGCGGATACCTGGCTTTTGGCGGTCGACAAAAGGTAGGAGAAATCCACAGACTATAGATCTCACTGAACTCAAACAAATCAAATAATAGGGGGCGAAGGGAAGATTTCGCAAACCATAGAATAAAAAGGGGGTGGAAGGTATGTCTAAGGACTATTTCCGAAAACTCATTGAAGAATCCAGAAAGGAAGAAAGGGAGATCCAGTGGGAGGGGACCTGCCTGGACTATATAAAGCTTGTCAAAGAGAATCCGAGTATAGCTCAGCTCGCGCCGGGCAAGGTCTACAATATGATCATGCATAAGGAGACTGAACCCATCCAAGATACGATCAAGCTTCCTGACTATGAGGATATGGTGAGCTACAATTTCTTCAATAATGAGCTCTTCGGTCTTGAGGAATCCCTTCACGACTTTATGAAGTTCTTCAAGGCCGGTGCTCGGAGGACAGAAACAGGCAAGCGGATCCTCATGCTGGTGGGTCCGGTCTCCAGTGGAAAATCAACCATAGGCACCATGCTCAAACGCGGTGTGGAGCAGGACCCCACACCCATCTATGCCATCAAAGGTTGCCCCATCCACGAAGAACCACTTCACCTGGTCCCCACGAACCAGAGGCCCAAATGGGAGGAAATCGTCGGTGTCAAGATTGAGGGGGACCTCTGCCCCTTGTGTCGTTTCAATCTTCTTGAAAACGACCGGTATCGAGACGAGCATGGAAACGTTCTATGGGAAGAATTCCCAGTGGTGCGCATCAAATTGAGTGAAAGGGCCCGTTGTGGCATCGGGACCTTTCAGCCATCGGACCCCAAGAACCAGGATATCTCTGAGCTGATAGGGAGGGTAGACCTCTCGAAGATCACCCAATACGGTGAGACAGACCCAAGGGCTTACAGTCTCGACGGAGAGCTGGAAATTGCCAACCGGGGACTTGTGGAATACGTCGAGATCCTCAAATGCGATATCAAGTTCCACTACATCCTCATTACAGTGGCCCAGGAGCAAGTCCTCAAGGCCCCTGGCTTCCCTCAGATCTATGTGGATGAGGTCATTCTGTCTCACACCAACCAAACGGAGTTCGACAAGTTCAAGTCCGTCAAGGAAAACGAGGCACTTCATGACAGAATGTATCCAATTTTTGTCCCTTACAATCTCAAGGTCAAAGAAGAGGAGAAGATCTACAAGAAACTGATCGAGCGAAGTGAGTTCCGCGAGATGCACTTGGCCCCTTATACTCTTAATGTGGCCGCTCAATTTGCGATACTGACCAGGCTAACAGAGAGTCAGCTCTGTCCGAACATTGTAAAGAAGATGAAGTACTACAACGGAGATCCGGTGGCCGAAAAGGAAAAGGACCAGGTGGACCTTGTTCAACTGCGCCTGGAGGGCAAAAAAAATGCAGAGGGCATGTCGGGCATCAGTCCGCGCTTTGTGGTGAACGCCCTCAATATTGCCCTTGGAGAAAAGGAGTCTGCCGGTTGCGTCAACCCACTGGATACCATTCGCGCTCTCAGGGCCAATTTCGAGCATCACATCGGATTCACCGAGGAGGAAAAAACAACATATCACAACCTTCTCATTGGAGAAAAAGACTGTGTCCTGAGTGAATTCAAAGAATTCGCCAAAAAGGAGGTCAACCGTGCGTTCCTGTTTGCCTATGAGGATCAGGCTGAGGCTCTTTTCGATAACTACATGAAAAACGCCACGGCCTTCTGCCTGAAGAAAAAAATTAGAGATCCCATCACTAGTGAAGAGCAGGAGCCTGATGAGAAGCTTATGCGGAGCATTGAAGAGATGATAGGCGTTTCTGAGAACGCCAAAAAGGAGTTCCGCCAGGGAATCTTTGTCTTCAAGAGTGACGCCATAGACCAGGGAAAGGAGTTCAGCTTCAGCACCTACACGCCCTTACAGGAGGCCATCGAGCGAAAGCTTATCGGGGATCTCAAGAATGTCGTCTCACTCACCATCGCCGACAAGACCAGACGGGATCCCAAGACCATGAAGAGGCGTCAGGATGCCCTGGAGGCCCTCCAGCAAAAGGGTTATTGCCCTGTTTGTGCGGAGAGTCTGCTTCAGTTCGTTGGCGACCTCCTCAGAAAAGAGGAATAATGGCTATTAAGAGGCAGGATTGGGGGCTTTCCCAGAGGGGACTCAAAGACGCAGCGCGTCATCGGGAGAAGATCCGTGAGTTCATACAGAAGAACATCGCGGATATTATCAGTGACGCCTCTATCATTACCCGCAAGAAGGGACAAATCGTGAAGGTTCCCATCCGGGGACTCAAGAGCTACCGATTCGTTTTTAGGCGCGAGAGCTCAGGGGGCACCGGTATGGGGCAAGGAAATGGTGAGAAAGGGGATGTCATAGGCCGTCAGCCCATCCACGGTCAGCCCGGACAACCGGGTGACCAGCCTGGTGTGGATTTCCTTGAGACGGAAATCGATATCGAAGAACTGATTGATATGATGCTGGAAGATCTCGGACTTCCAAATCTAAAGAAGAAGGCCTTCACCGAGACAGCCATCCCCAAGGGATGGAAGTACGATAGCATCGAGAAAACTGGGATCATTGCACATTTGGACAAAAAGCGGACCCTCAAGGAGGCGGTCAAGCGCACGGCTGCCTTTGTAGGAGAATTGATGAAAAAAACCGGCCACTCGGAAGAAGTCTGCAGAAGGGCCCTCGCAATAGCACGAGGAGATTTGGTCCGTGCCGAAAAAATACTCAAAGAGAGGAAGCTCGAGGAGGAAGTCGATGATTTCATCCCTCTCTTCAGTGAGGATCTGAGATATCGAACCCTTGAGAGAGATGTGGAATATCAATCCAATGCAGTGGTCCTTGCCATGATGGATGTATCAGGAAGCATGGGGACCATGAAAAAGTATTTGGCCCGATCCTTTTTCTTCTGGCTTGTCGAATTTTTGAGGCAGATATACAACCATGTACAGATCCGCTTCATTGCCCACACTACCGAGGCCAAACTGGTGGATGAGCATGAGTTCTTTCACAAAGGGGAAAGCGGAGGGACTTTTTGCCACTCGGCCTATGATCTTGCGATCCACCTGGCGGAGACCGAATATAGCCCGAGCCGTTGGAACATCTATCCTTTCCATTTTTCAGATGGGGAGGACTTCGATCCCTTGAAAACCGTGGCATCTGTTAAGAGACTCATGCAAATGGGCATCAATATGCTTGGTTATGGGGAAATTCGGGCGGATCTATACACTACCTCTCATCTCATGGAGACCTTTGCAGAAGAATTGCATATCAAAAAACGGCATTTATACGAGACTGACTTCGAGATCTTCTTCGGAACCGACGAGTCCACTCCTTTTGTGGGGGCCGTGTTGAAGGACAAATCCCATGTCTACCTTGCCCTCAAGGAGTTCTTAAAAAAAGACAGACCATTTTGAGAGATGACCATGGATCCAGAACTTAAGCGTCTCAGTGAATTCGATGAGAGAATTCAGGAAATCGCCAGGGAGCTTGGCCTCGATTTCTTTCCGCAGGAGTTTGACGCCATCCCGGCCCAGAAGATGTTGCAGGTTTTGGCCTACCGCTTTCCCGTCAACTTCTCCCACTGGTCCTTCGGCCGGGATTATGAGAGGGAAAAGACCAAGTATGAGCATGGATTCGGCATTCCGTACGAGTTGGTCCTCAACTCCAACCCCTCTCGGGCCTATTTGATGAATACCAATCCGTTCACTGTCCAGGTGATGGTCATGGCCCATGTTTACGCTCACAACGACTTCATGAAAAACAACTTCCACTTCAAGCCTACCCGAAGAGATATCCTCCCGTCGGCCTCAGAAGCCGCGATTCGTTTTCAGAGATACGAAAAGCGCTTCGGTCTGGAGGAGGTCGAGCGGCTGATGGACACAGGGCTGAGCATCGAGTTCAACATCGATCCTGATTTCTTTATCAAGGAAGAAAACGAAGAACAAAAGCGTGAGAGGCTCTCAACGCCCCCGAGGAAAGCCGAGGTCTTAGGTCCATACGATGACCTGATCTCCAGAAAGAAGGTAGAACGACCCTCTGCCGAAGATTACAACAGGAAAACACCTCCGGAGCCTGAGCGCGATGTCTTGCTTTACATCATAAACCATTCTCCCAAACCACTAAAAGAGTGGGAGAAAGACATCCTATCAGTCATTCGAGACCAATCGCGCTACTTCATGCCCCAAAGGCGAACCAAGATTATGAACGAGGGGTGGGCCACTTTCTGGCACATGAAGATCATGGACCGCCTGTTCAAGGAAAGGCTCCTCAAAGAAGAAGAGCACGGTTACTACAACCTTTACAATGCCCGGGTGCTGGCCACAAGCCCTCGCACGATCAATCCTTACCTGGTGGGTCTAAAAATCTTCGAAGACATTGAGGACCGATGGAACAAGGGTCGGTTCGGAAGGGAGTGGGAAGAGTGCGAAGATCCTAAGGAAAAGGAAGCGTGGGACCTGGAACTTGGCCAGGGAAGGGAAAAAATCTTCGAGGTGAGGAGGAGTTACACCGACCGGTTCTTTATCGAACATTTTTTGAGGGAAAAGTTGGTTGATGAGCTGGAGCTTTATCTCTACGAAGGGCGCCAGGAGGCAGGGGAGATAAAATACGTGATCAGCGAACGGGACTGGCGGCGGATCAAGAACCTCTTGGTGTCCCATCTGAGTACCTTTGACATCCCTTTGATCATGGTGGAAGACGGGGATTACAAAGGGAAAAGGGAGATTTACTTGAAACATGCCTACGAGGGAATTGAGTTGGACCAGGAGTATCGCGAAAAGACCATGAAGCACATCTTTTATCTTTGGGATCGCCCTGTGCATCTGGAGTCGATTGTCGATGGAAAAACGGTGATTTTTACCTTTGATGGGAGCAGCCACTCTCAGAATCCACAGCGCTAATCTTCAACGTGAATATCCTTGAATTACTACATGAACTTAATAATTGAGGTTATTACATTGCATCCATTTTATAAAAACCTTGTTGTCTGGTTCATGATCAGCCTTATGATTGCCATGCTATTCCGGGTACCTAAGCAGCCAAACACGAGCAATGCCCTGGTTAGTTACAGTGACTTTCTGAGCATGGTAGAGAGCAGGAATGTCATGGAGGTCACCATTCAGGGAAACAATATATCGGGTGTGGCCACAGAAGGGGCTTTTAAAACATTTGCCCCAAAAGATCCTGAACTGATTAAGGTGCTCAGGAGCAAAGAGGTCAAAATATCTGCAAAACCTGAGGAAGATTCCACATGGGTCCGAGTGTTTCTGTCCTGGGTTCCCATGCTGTTATTGATTGGGGTATGGATATTTTTTATGCGCCAAATGCAGGCAGGGGGTGGAAATGTACTATCCTTTGGAAAAAGCCGGGCCAGGCTTATGAGCGGTTCTCAGGAGAAAGTCACCTTTGAAGATGTGGCAGGTATTGAGGAGGCAAAGGAGGAGCTGGCAGAAATTGTAGAATTTTTAAGGGATCCGAAAAAGTTTACTAGCCTTGGTGGGAGGATTCCAAAAGGTGTGCTTTTAGTAGGGTCGCCCGGTACAGGGAAGACGCTTCTGGCAAGGGCCATTGCGGGTGAGGCGGATGTTCCATTTTTTAACATAAGCGGGTCGGACTTTGTGGAGGTGTTTGTGGGCGTCGGCGCATCAAGGGTCAGAGACCTATTTGTGGAGGGCAAAAAACACGCTCCCTGTATCATATTTATCGATGAAATCGATGCTGTTGGGCGACACCGTGGCGCGGGCTTAGGCGGTGGGCATGATGAGCGTGAACAAACGCTGAATCAGCTTCTCGTTGAAATGGACGGCTTCGAGTCCAACGAAGGCGTCATACTCATCTCCGCGACCAACAGGCCGGACATACTGGATCGCGCGCTGCTGAGGCCTGGCCGATTTGATCGCCAGGTGGTGATTCCGATTCCAGACCTCAAGGGTCGGGAGGGTATTCTGAAGGTTCATCTTCAGGAAAAATTGGTGGCAGATGATGTGGACATTACGGTTCTGGCTCGGGGGACTCCAGGTTTTACTGGTGCAGATATCGAAAATATGGCGAATGAAGCAGCCCTTATTGCGGTCAGACGCGGCAAAGACAGGGTGGAAATGGTCGATTTTGAATATGCCAAGGACAAGGTCCTGATGGGCGCTGAACGGAAGAGCATGATCATCAGTGACGAAGAAAAGAGGCTCACCGCCTATCATGAATCAGGGCATACCATAGTGGCAAAATTGCTTCCCAACACGGACCCCATTCACAAGGTGACCATCATTCCAAGGGGGCGAGCCTTGGGATTGACGCAACAGCTCCCCATGGATGAAAAACATACCTATCCAAAAGAGTATCTGCTTAATAGCATTGCGATATTGATGGGTGGCAGGTCAGCGGAGGAGATTGTGCTCAACGTGCAGACAACTGGTGCAGGAAACGATATTGAGAGTGCATCGGAGCTTGCCCGTAAAATGGTCTGCGATTACGGAATGAGCGAAGACTTGGGGCCTCTGAGTTTTGGCAAAAAGGAAGAACAGATATTCCTGGGCAGGGAGATCGCTCAGCACAGAGATTACAGTGAACTAACAGCACAAAAAATTGATGCGGAGGTAAAGAATATTGTCACAGGCGCCTACAAGAAGGCTCGCCAACTGATCAAAGACAATTTGGATACACTGCACAGAATGGCCAATGCCCTTCTGGAGAAAGAGACATTGGACAGTGATGACATTGATGAAATAATGACTAGCCGGAAGCCTCGCCCAGATAAGTGAATATCCATGGAATCGTCATCTATCTGTCAAACCCTGCTGGTCCCCTGGCATAGCACAAAACTAAATACTTGAATCCCTAACAAAAGTAGCCAGAGTTTCAAAGTATTCATTGCCTCCCACAACGTAGGTATCATTGTGGCCGGCTCCTTTTATGGGGCAAAAATACTTTGGGGCCTTTGCTGTTTGGTAAAGCTTTTGTCCCATTGAAAAGGGCACGATTTCATCGTCTTCACCGTGGATAATGAGTTTAGGGACGTTAACCCGGGTTATTTTTTTTAGGTTGTTGTAATGGGCCGGCAAGAGCGGTGAAAAAAGCATAAAAGGAAATAGCGTTTTTGCCATCCCTTTTGTGGAGGTAAAGGCACTCTCCAATATCAGCGATTTAACC
>JAUUVE010000307.1 GCA_030589715.1 Desulfobacteraceae bacterium
AAGGTTCCCTGGGTAGTGGAAATGATATGGAGCTTACCGTTGCTACCAATTTGCGCAATGTTGCTGTGAGGCTCCAAAGGGGCATGTTGTTGCATCTGGGTCCGGTAGCTATTTTCAAAGATGTAGTCCGCCTCGGCAAATCCTTTTTCGATGTTTCCAACATCCCATTGCACCTCTTTTACCAGGTTGTTTTCCACATCATGGATCCTGGGAGCATCCGGGGCCAAGGCCTCCAGCGGGTCAAGGACAAACGGGAGTTCTTCATACTCCACCTCGATGAGCTCCAGGGCCTCTTCAGCGATATCCAGACTGGTGGCGGCTACGGCGGCAACCTTATCTCCCACGTAGCGAACCTTTTCGTCAAAGATGTATTCATCCGCCGGCAGACGTTCTTCATCAATGGGCTCCCGGTAATAACTGTTGTAAGCAACACGCGGCACGTTCTTGTGACATATCACCGCCTTGACACCGGGCAATTGTTCAGCCTTGCCGGTGTCGATGTTAAGGATCCGCGCATGGGGGAGCGGGCTTCTCAAGACCTTTGCGTAGAGCATGCCCGGAATCTTGAGATCCGCTGTATATTTTGCCATTCCTATTGCCTTTGCCACATTGTCCAGCTGAGGAATAGATTGCCCCACCGTAGAAAGGCCTGGCTGCTGCTCAGATGTAAGACCTGGATCTATCATAGAATCACCCCCCTATTCACCACTTGTTTCGCTGTTAACGATCCCCTATGAAAATACATATCGAGCCCCTTTCCGATCCCCCCTTGGTACGCCATCTCGACTCGGGCACGGCATGGGTGAAAAGCTCAGCCGACCGGCAATGGAATTGCTCTTGACCCCGTCCATCCCCGGTCCCCCTAGACCATCTTCAAGGGTCTCTATTACCACGACCTGGCAATCACGCCTCTGAAGTATCCAGAATAGCTTCCACGATTTTGGTATAGCCGGTACAGCGGCAGAAGTTACCTACGAGATTGCGCCTGACCTCGGCCTCAGTCGGTCCGGGTGTTTTGTCAAGAAACCCCTTGGCGGTGAGGATCATGCCTGGGGTACAAAAGCCGCACTGGATGGCACCCCGTTCAACAAACGACTTCTGTAACGGATGCAATGTGTCGCCATCGGAAAGCCCTTCAATGGTGAGAATATCCTGGTCTTGCACAGCCACAGCCAGAACTAGACAGGCATTTATGGGCCTTCCGTTGATGAGAACCGTGCAGGCACCGCACTCTCCTCGACCACATCCCTCCTTGGCGCCCGTTAGATCAAGACGGTCGCGCAACACCTGGAGCAGAGTTTCCCGGGATTCCACTTCAAAAAGGTGGGACTCCCCATTAATCTTGAGGGTTATCCGATGTCTCTCCATCTATTTCTCCTTTCCGGAGAAGGACCCTCCCGTCAAGGAGGGTCCATTAAGTGAAAACGGGTCCTTTCACCTTTAGTCGATCCAGGCTACCACTCGGGACATGGCCGCCTCCCCTCCTTCGAAACGCCAGGGGAAGCACCCGATCTTACATCGTACAGTACCCACCTTATCAAGGTCACCGCCCACGTTCTCAACATGGATAATGTTCTTGGGGAAAGGTATCCGGTGCATGCAGAAGATATGTTCCTCGGGGAAGAGTTCGTCCACACTCTTGCCCATCTTTTTCTCATATTGCTTCCGGATATCCATCCGCCTGGTTCGGATGGAGGTATTCATGGGATGATCCCCCGAACCGCAGTCCATACCGGTCCATTTGAATTCCATGTCGACTATCCAGTTGGCCATTTCTAGATATCCACCGGGATGCTTGCACATATAGGTCTCTTCGTTCATGTCCGGCCCCACGGTGTAGTATCGCATCCACACGGTGTGGTAAATCAGGATATCTCCCTTTCTGACATCGATCTTTTTGGTGATATGTTCGGGTTTGATTATATCAAACTCCCCAACCTCGTCGCTTATATCTACGATCACCCCATCTCCGTAAAGCTGTTCCAGGGGAATGCTGGCAATATCACCCCTTCCCCCAAGGTGCATGGGAGCATCCAGGTGGGTACCCATATGGAGGGTGGTCTCAATCTTCTGACTTACAACCCCCACATCCTGTAACCGCTGAAAGTAGTATATTTTTGCAGACGGATACCCTGACCAAGGTGGTGTGTGAATATTCCAAAGATGACTCAGGTCCACAAGTTTACTCATTTTCCCTCCTCCTTCATGAATGAGTTTCAATCTGCCCTTTGGCAAATTCCCTTTACGGCCCCAATTCTAATCCTGACTTAAAATAGAATCTCCCGGGCCAACCTTTACCCTAACGTTCCAAAAAATGTCGAGCGAAGCGGTTTACACCGGCGGAATTTTTGCAACGTCAGGGTATACACTTGATGTTTCCATAAAAAGCAAAAAATCGCAGGATCTCCACCATCTCTTCCCCGCTCGCCGAATGGAGGCTGCATACTCTAATAATTGTCCTCCTCAGGTAAATACAAGCATTAAGGACTTGAGCTAATGCCAACTCATAATTAAATAGGGGCGTGAAGCTGAGGACCCACCTCTCTGAGCCGGGGGCGCAACGAGCCAGAGCCCGAAAGGGTGAGGCCAGGGGGGTCAAACATTCATTTGCTAATCGTAGGTCTTTTGCTCAAACCGTTTGCGCAACAGGTCCTCCCGGACAGGGGCAAAGCACTCAACAAATACGGCCGGTTCGTCCCCGTCGTTGCGCTCATTGTGGGGTACATTGGAAGGGATATTATAGACGTCACCTTTTTTGACCAGATACTCATTGCCATCGATGGTAAATATGGCCTCTCCCTGAAGACAGATACCGATTTGTTCCTGGGGGTGAGAATGTATGGAAAACTTGGATCCAGGTTCCCAAATGGTCATAAGACCGGTCATTTTTTGACCTTCACCAACCACCTTGGCCATAACCCCTTCGTGAATCTTCCAAGCCTCAAGATCATCTGGGTCAATAACAAATTTCATTTCTAGCCTCCTGTCGTCTCAACATTAAACTTATCCACCGTTTCTCCCTCGGCCACCACACCCTCGCAATAATAACGGGAGTCGAATCGCCCATGGTGAGAGGGATTATGGACGGAAAAGGGTTGCCTGTCAACTCCTTTGCCCCGCGAACTGGCGGCAATAAGACACTACGAAGATGAGGCACCCGGTTTGAACGTCGTTTGACTACAGCATTTGAGCTTGACACAAGGGCAGAGATACAATAATAATAAGACTTGAAAGGACTTATATATCTCGGGGGTGGCTTTATTAGCCTGAGATCATACCCCTTGAACCTGATCTGGGTAATTCCAGCGTAGGGAAACGAGAAGGTGTTTGGCTGGTTTTCTGAAAGGCCGTTTCCTGTTGGAAACGGCCTTTCTTTTTGGCGGTGTTTCAAAGGGGCTGAAATTCAGCGGTCATTTTCTGAGCGCACAGAGGGAGGGGAAGTCATGAAAACAAGAGATGTTGCACGAGCCGTGATCCTGGTGGCCATCGCAGTGGCCTTATCACCCTTTTTTATACCGGTAGGAATTTCCAAATGCTTTCCAGCACAACATATGGTCAATGTACTCGCGGCGGTCATGCTTGGACCGGCATACGCCGTGGGAATCGCATTGGTGGCTGGAATTATCCGGAATATTATGGGGCTTGGAACCATTCTGGCATTTCCCGGGGGCATGATCGGAGCATTGTTGGCAGGTCTTGCCTATCGAATGTCCAAGA
>JAUUVE010000339.1 GCA_030589715.1 Desulfobacteraceae bacterium
GGGATATCGAATTGCGCATCAGCGCCATCTTCCGAATAGAGCCCATCAAAGGGTTGGAACCCTTCGGGTACCTCTCCCCCGCCGATGGTGTAACACCTTTCGATGGAGTCGATCTTGCCAGCGGCCTCTTCAACCGTTTTTTGGTACTCCGGGCCGGCAAAGACAAACCTTGGGGTACAGTCGTTTAGGACATATTCAACCTCATTCTGTTGAAATCGCCAGTTTACCGGGAGCAATATGGCCCCTATCTTTGCGGCCGCGCCGTACAGGACCATAAATTCATCGCAGTTGTGGGATACAATCCCCACCCTATCCCCTTTCTCAACACCCGACTTCACAAGACCTGCGGCCAGTTTATAGCACCTCTCCTTAAACTGGCTGTGGGTCAAACGGATGTCATTAAAGACGATAGCATCATGATCGGGATGGCACTGGGCATTGCGGCAGATGACATCATAAAGACCAAAATCCTGAACTTTCATTTTTTACCTCCTGTATTTCCTCACACGGTTAGAATGGAATAGGAAATGACAAAGATACAAGGATCTCTGTCTCAAAATTCCAAATCCCGGAATCCCACTTTGTCTGTGAAAATCTATTCCGATATATACGGAAGGGGCCAGATCCTGAAGTAATCCCTGATCCTGCTCCATATCCCCACGAGCCCATCAGGCTCGAAGATGATAAACAGGATGATGAGCCCCCCGAAGACCAACTCCTTCACTGGCCCAAGATATATGGTCACGTTAGGATCATAGACACGGCTCAGATAACTCACGGAGAGATCCAGGAGAACGGGCACGAGGGTAACAAAAATAACGCCAAAGACCGTGCCCACCAATCTTCCGAGACCTCCAACCAGGACCATGGCCAGAAAGATGATGGAGTTGATGAAGATATACTCCTCAGGGATGGCGCTTCTGAGCATTGATGCATAGAGTGCCCCGCCTACCCCGGCATAGAAGGAACTGATGGCAAAGGAAAGGAGCTTGTAGCGGAAGATGGATATTCCGATGATCTCGGCGGATACATCGTTGTCGCGGATGGCAATAAAGGCACGACCGATCTTGGAGCGTGTGAGGTTCTTTGCCCCCCACATGAGGAGAATCACCAAGACAAAGAGGAACAAAAAATAGGCCTGGTTTTTCTGGAGTGAAGCCCCAAAGAGGTGAGGGGTAGGCAGTTCAATCCCCCTTATTCCTCTGGTGAGATTGTCCCAGTGAATGATGAGATATTCGATCACGAACTGGAACGCCAGGGTGGCTACCATAAGGTAGAAACCCTTGATGCGGAGGGAAGGAATTCCCACTATTATTCCGAACAGGGCGGCCATAAGACCTGCAATCAATATGGATAGTATAAAGGGGCACCCGAACTTTGTGATCAAAAGGGCTGAAGTGTATGCTCCCACGCCCATAAAAGCAGCATGACCGAGGGAGAGGAGACCGGTAAACCCGATCAGGAGTTGGAGTCCGATGGCCGCTATGAGATTGACGAGGATAAGGTTTCCTATGAAATAGTGGTATTCATTGGGACCTATCCCAAACTTGGATCCCACCAAGGCCAGGCCAACAAGGACAAGAAAAATGACAAACCACACACGCATGAACCGCGTGCGAAAGATCCGTTCATCCTCTATATAGCTGTACACAGCAGTAGAAGAAAAATAGTCGCTATAGATCTCTGAGAATGATCTCACTACCCTACCTCCTCAATAGCTACTTTCCCCTTAAATGCTGAAATTCGACCGTCTTCATAACGTATCTCTATGTCCAGAGCATGCTCATTCTTGGACTGGTATAGATCCTCTATAAGGCCATTGTATCTCTCGTTGACAAAGGCGCGCCTCACCTTTCTGGTCCTCGTCAGTTCGCCATCGTCAGGATGAAGCTCCTTGAGCAAAATGGCGAACCGTTTTATCCTGATATTTTCCGGAAATCGCTCGCAAATCTTTCGTATCTCGTTCCGCACCAGTTCGTAGACCTCAGATCTCTGGGAGAGGTCCTGAAAGGTAGTAAAAGAGATACCCCTCTTCTTGGCCCAGTTGCCCACATTCTCGAGATCAATGCTCACGATCGCCGTGACATGGGGCCTCTCACCCCCGCATACCATTGCCTCATGGATGTAAGCGCTGAATTTCAGGCGGGTTTCAATGTCCTGGGGGGCAAACCTGGTACCATCCTCAAGGGTCATTATGTCCTTTGCCCTATCAAAGACATAGAGGTGTCCATCCTCTCCGAAATATCCGGCATCACCTGTTCGAAGGAACCCGTCCTCGGTAAATCCCTCCTTTGTGGCCTCTTCATTCTTGTAGTAGCCCAGATGAATATTCTTTCCGCGCACAAGGATCTCGCCCTCTTCGGAAAGCTTGATCTCAACGCCCGGGATAGGGACACCCACTGTCTCCGGTCTCACATCGTCCGCCTTGTGGGTAGTAGCGATCCCAGAGCACTCAGACTGCCCGAAGACCTGGCGGAGATCCAGCCCCAGGGCCTTGAAATATTTGAAGACCTCAGGGGAAATTGCCCCTCCCCCTGTCACTGCCATCCTGACCCGTCCAAGCCCCACCTTGTTTTTGAGAGGCCTCAAGACTAAAAAGGTGAGAGTACGGTGCAGGAAGCTGTTCCATTTTCCCGGATCTTTACCCGCCAGTTCGGCATCCGTGCATTTGAGGGCGGTCCCGATGGCCTTATTATAGAAATACCGCTTGACAACATCAGCATTGTCCATAGCGGCCTGTATGACGGAAATGATGAACTCCCAGACAATGGGGGTCCCGCCAAAATAATAGGGCTGGAGCTCCACGAGATCCTTTCGAAGCGTCTCGGTCTCTTCCGGAAAATTGTAATGGGCCCCCACCATAAGAAATCGGGCGACATTATATAACTGCTCCCCAATCCACGCCAGGGGGGCAGCAGAGAGCAGTTCGTCACCCTTTCTCATTTCCACTACCTCTCCATAGCCCTTGGAGGCCTCGATGAAGTTCTCGTGGCTAAGGAGGGAAAGTTTTGGTTTGGCGGTGGTCCCTGAGGTGGTCAGCATCATGGCCGGCTGAGTGGGATCCAGCTTTTGGACCAGTTTCAAAAGATAGTCCTTTTGTCCTGTCTCCTCTTCCGCACCTAATTCAAGGACCTTCTCGAAACGCTCCAGGAACGGATATTCTCGGTAGTAGTGGCTCATACCCCTGGAGTCCCAGACAATCACCTTCTCGACCTTATCTTTGATCTGCTCCCAGATAACGAGGATTTTGTCCACCTGTTCCTGATCCCGAACCACCAGAAATCTGGCTTCGGAATAAGAGATCAGGTACTCCACCTCCTCGGCCAGGCTGTCAGGGTATGCACCTGTGGGAAGACCTCCGGCGGCCATGCACCCAAACTCGGCAA
>JAUUVE010000076.1 GCA_030589715.1 Desulfobacteraceae bacterium
AAAAAACCCGGTGGAGACTATCCAGGCAAAGATCATAAATACCCACAGCCCACCCCTTTTCGACAGTAAAACGATGGCCCTATAAAATAATCCCTTCACTGCGAGCGGTTATTCCTTTCTCACCTTTTCGAGAAACCAAGCCCTTGAATATCCCGAACCATACCCTCCTGTTCCCAGGTGAGGTAGTTGTGTTGATAAATCTTGGGAGAAAAGAAACCGGGTTATAAGTAAAAAGAAGACATATCAAAAAAAAGGACCGGGCAGGTACCATGCCACCGCCCAGGTCCCTGGCCCCATGTGAACGCCCGATGTTAAAGAGAGGGGTTGCAGTATTACCTCAGCCAAAGGGTAATGCCTTTGCACCTCCTTCATAACTGTCTCTTCTACCCACGGCCTGTTGTCGGAATATTCGAGCATAATAAAGGCCTCTAAATCCTTTTTGATTGAGGCATCAAGCTTCTTAAATGCAAACTTCACCTGCTCATCTTGATTTCGCACTACCCCAACCTTTTTTGCCCCTTCGGCTGTTGGGCTAATAATGGGCTTCATATGAAGCATATCACCAAAAAATGCACTTGTCTTGGACAACCTCCCACCGGCCGCTAGATACTGAAGCCTATCAAGAAAGACATATTCTTCACACTCATCAACAGCCCTCCTTGCAAACTCGATAACAGAGTCGGGGTCATCCGTCTTGCTTGAATACCTTGCCGTTACGAGGGCGATTGTCCCCAACCGACCAGAGGCGGCAGTGGTATCAATGACTACCAAACGATCATCAGGGTCACTTTTTTGTTTCCACTCCATGGCAACGTCATAATTACCCGTAAAAACAGACCCCACACAAAGGTATAGTATCTTTTCATGTTGATTCAAGACACTTTGATAATATTGGTGACGTTCGAAAACTGATGCCTGGGAGGTTGAAACCTTTACCCCTTCTCTCATGCACCTGTAGAGCTCGGACGGAGAGAAGAGGGTCTCAGGCAGGGACCTGTCGCCGGCAATGATATAACTGTCAAGAAGAGTAATTCCTAAACTGGCTGAATCTTCACGCGTAAGAGAACCAGCCGCATCCGTCATAATATGGATGCACCCCCGGGTCTCTTTTTGCCCGAATTGGGCTATCTGCTTCCCCAGATTGTCGTCTGCCCACTCTACGATATGACCAAGGGACTCAATCCCTCGCCTCACTTCTCCCCTGTCGGTGGCATGGAGATGAATTTTTAGAAAATCTTTGTGAGGGATTACCAATACGTTCTCACCATATTCGGATAGCCTCCCAATCTCCTCTTGAGATCTTCCATCCAGTTGTACGACCATATCAACACAATAGCCTTCTTCCATACTCTCACTGAAAGAGGGTGAAACACTGAGCATATCTTCGAATATCGCCGTGACAGGCTGGAACTCATCGACCTTACCGATAAGACCCATAAAAAACCCCTCGAAAAAGATATACATTCCGAGGGCCCCTGAGTCCACCACCCCGGCACTCTTGAGTTTGGGAAGAAGTTCCGGTGTTGACCGTACCGCCTTTTCCAGATTAGAAACCACCTCTGATACACCCTGGCTATTGATTTTGACATTATCTTTTCCCAAGACCTCAACCAGTTCATCAAACACAGTGAGCATGGTCCCTGGTACCGGCTCATGGACCGCCTGCCAGGCCATGTCCCTTCCCAGCCTGGTTGCCTGGGGAATGGCATCAAGCGAATCTGCACCAAGAAACCCGGAAAAAAAGCGGGCAGCTATGTTGCCCGAATTTCCACGGGCCGAAATCAATAGCCTGCGAATTGTATCTTCCCGACCTTCGTCAACCTGCCGCAAAGGGGTTAGGCTCACTATCAGGTTCCGTCCTGTATCTCCATCGGCTACCGGGAATACATTAATGTCATCGAGGAGTTGAGACCAGGCAGCTATTCGCTCAACACCCAAAATAAGAGATTCTTGAATCTCTTTTTCCATGTCTAAAACCCCAATGCCTTACGGATCTCATCCGGAATTTCCAGCATCATTTCCAATTCCGGATATTTCACTGCAACCTGGTCACCTCTTCCTTTAGTACATATCTCATTTCTTCCAGTGAGTCGTACCTCAAAATCTATTACAATCTTGATTCTCGCATCAATGATTGTTGCCTTGCATATGAATTCATCACCATATCGCAGAGGAACAATATGCTTTGTGGTCGTTTTGGTAATTGGAAAGAGGTAGTTTGTCTTTTTGAAGAATTCCCAAAGGTCGACGCCTGCATTGTGAAACAACTCGAACCTCGCAATATCAAAATACTTGAGATAATTACCGTGCCATACGATCTGCATGGGATCCACATCATGAAAGGGGACAGTCAGCCTTATTTCGTAGCTCATATTGTCTTTTTTTGCCATCTCAGCCGAATAATCAAACCATACGGTTACTATTTGATAAATCCGATCTTTCCAATTATCACTTCTCTAAGGCCACCAACCTGACCCTCATCTGTCTCTTAATGGAGATTTGCAAGGAAAAGTCCTGTAAAAGGAGATCGGGCCTTACCTGTTTATCTGCAGAATGGAGCTCCGGGTCATGCCGGTACCCACTGAATCGTTCAGTATCACCTTCGCGTCTTTCAGGTTGTCGAGATTCCTGTTCACGGGATAGCCCTGGACGGTGTCCTCTTTCAGGGCGCCTCGCTTGAGGTCATATGGGAGCCTCTGCATGCAGACAACCGAGCAGTTTCCCCTTTCATGGATGTTTGTCACCCTCCTGTTTGCGATGTATTCCGCGGCGGCTTTCTTTATGTCCGGCTGACCGTTCACCAGGGCCTTCTCAAGGGTTAGGGGTATCATGGCGAAATTTGCCTGGTGTTCAATGAGGAGATCGATGTCATACGGGGTCATATTGTTTCTTGACAACAGTTCGGTCAAATGTGCCCTTGCCCCACGGGTCGCGTGCAGAAAAACCCCCTTTCCATCAATTTCCCCGAAGACATCCCCGTTTTCCGGAACGGCCTGTATGTAGTCGCCAAAACAGCCGTGGGTCCTGGTGAGGGTGTCAACAATACCGTAACGGGGTCTTACAAAACTATAGCCATCCCCCCTGTGGACCATGACTTCAACCGTGAAATCAGGGGCCAGGTAAGCTGATGCAATTGTTTTGTATTTCCCTGATTCCACGTAGGCCCTGGCAATCCTTTCAACCAGGGATGGGTCCCTGCCCACAGACATAATATCAAATCCAAATGATTTCACGTTTTCATCATAAAAGGCTAATGCTTCCTTGAAACGGCTTATAATTCCGTTTGACGCGGCTTCGGGATACATCAGTTCAACAAGGCGGTGCTGAACCCTTGCAGCGGTTGCGGGGATCCTGTGCTGCATTTTCCCAAGTTGATTGTCGACTATTATCCCGTCAATCCTTTCCCCTCCGTTAAGCTCAAAGAGGGCCTTTGCAATTCCCGCCACAAAATCCTCTCCCAAAGGGAGTTTGACCTTATCGCTTTTGGAATAATTGCCACCGGGTCCTGCACAGGCCTTTGTCTCAAGGGCGGTTGCAAGGGCATCGTCACCAAATAGTATATGGGCCGTATCAAGAGGTCTGAACGTCTTGGCACGATGGATGTTCTCCGCGCCCACGATAACGGACAAATCACCGGCCCCAAGGACCCCTGCAAGGGAGAGCATAAAAATGAGCTCCGCCGACACGTTAAAACCGGGGCACCCTGCATACAGGTCCAGGACAATGGCATCGGGACACTCCTTCCTCATGAGTTCAAACGGATGTCTGATCAGGGGTCCAGGATCATATTTGTCTTCCCCAACATTGGTTGCCCCTATGACCACCTTGATCCTGGAAGGGTCCATGTCTGACTTCTCAAGGAGGTCCTTCAAGGCTGTCACGCCGATCCTCTCATCTTCAGGGGCGACCACTCTTTTTCTTACACCAATTCTCTTTTCTATGGTTTCATGGTTGACCGGAATGTTGCCCTTGAAAAACATGCCTCTGTTTGCAAAGACTGAATTATCCACCACTTCGCCACCATTCCATGCCCCATATGCGACAATTTCCAGGATTGAATCTGTTGTCAAACCGTTCTCCTTTCTCATTTCCCAGTCTGCACCTATCTTTTATTATGCCACCAAATCACAGAGACAACAAGTCAATATGCCAATTCCCCAGAAAAAAAGACTCCCAAAGCGCTCCTCGCTGCGGGCAGTGAATGGATCGGGGGCCCGCCCAATCCGACAGCTTGGATGCATCAACTGAGCGATAGCTGGGCTGACCGCAAGTATTTTCGGTCAGGTGATGGGCTGGTAGAATAACTTTACCCCAATGTTGCAAAAAGATCTGCCTGAATTTCAGAAAATAGCCATTTTTGCAGCTTTAAACCTCTGTTTTGAGGTTAACTGAGAAATTCACCCCTATGTTGTAGAAGGTCCTGGAACTTGTCAAGAAACGGCCATTGATTTCAACATCGGGGTTCACATTTGATGAAGTTCTGCGATAGCCGCAATTGTTAATTGTTGTACTTGTATGGCACTTGTATGGAAGAATATTTCGTACACCCCGGTAAATTCTAATGCAACATCGGGGTTTACACGACGGCGAAAAGATTTTTGAGTATCAAAAAATTGCTTTTTTTCAATTAATGGCTTGACTTTATGCCAAAACATGATATTATATGACCAATCAAGAGGGGCACGCCTTTCTTGATATTTTGGTTTCGTTTCAGGGAAAGATCCATTTGTCAAAAGGAAAGATCCATTTGTCAAGAGTGGCGACCTGAAGTTTGGAACCGTAACAATTAGTTGAAAGGAGGTTGTCACTATGGCTACTGGAACCGTGAAGTGGTTTGATGAGCGCAAGGGCTACGGCTTTATTGAGCAAGAAGACGGTCCTGATGTATTTGTACATCATTCAGGCATAAATGCCGTCGGCTTCAAGTCTCTTAATGAAGGTGAGAAAGTTAGCTTTGACGTAGAGCAAGGCAAAAAAGGCCCCGCTGCAGTAAATGTTACTGTGGTTTAATCATTGTTTTGAGCAAAAAAAAGGCATTCCGTCATAATTCGATGGGATGCCTTTTTTTGATCTGCAGGAGAAATTCACGGAATGTGTCCTGGATTTATAGGCCAAAATAGTCGATTACAGGCGATCCTGAGAGCCGGTTTCTCTTGACTTCTAAATGGCAAGGAAGTACAGGGAAAAAATAGCAATAAGTCCATATATCAACAAGATAGGGAGGTATAAATGGGCAGTTACAAGACCCTAAGATTCGAGCAATCTGACGAGACTGTCACCGTCACCTTGCACCGCCCAAAACTGAATCTCTTCAACACGCAGATGATAGAGGAGCTGATCCAGGTATGGCACTCCTTGCGCAACAACACCTCTGCCCGCTTCGTGATTCTAACCGGCCAGGGAGACCACTTTTCTGCCGGCGCCGACTTGAGTGAGTTTGGAAGTGGGCAGTTCAAGGCCGAAGACGCTCGTATACACCAGCTCGCGGGCCACGAGCTGATACGGAGCCTGGAAAGCCTGGAACAGGTGACCTTTGCCGCCTTGCGTGGTATCGTGTGCGGCGCGGGAATGGCTGTGGCCCAGGCCTGCGACTTCCGTATAATGACCGAAGACAGCTATTACATTGTCCCGGAGACCAACATCGGGACCTATTACACCTGGGGCTGTACCCCCAGACTGGTCAGGATGGTAGGGGCCTCAAAGGCCATGGAGATCATTATGACCTGCGATCCCATTCCGGCAGAAGAGGCCTACAGGCTGAATCTTGCCAACAAGGTTGTTCCTAACGATTCTTTGATGCAGGCCACACATGAATTTATAGAAAAAATTGCATCCAAAAGCCCCACCTGCATCAGATTGACTAAAAAGATCGCCCTTGGGGCTTCCATGGAAGGCTTTGGGAACATGTTTATTTGTGAGCCTGAGCTCATGCAGGAGGTCGTTTATACCGGCGAAACTAATGAGGGGATAGAGGCCTTTTTGCAAAAGAGGCCTCCGAAGTTTCGCCCTTAAAAAAGAGGAGGTGAAGTGATGGAAGGATCTTTTACGGGAAAAGAACGTATGGAGGCCGCCTTTAGGGGCGAAAAACTGGACCGCCAGCCTGTCTTGCTCCTGTTAGGGGGCCACTACGCTGAACGAGCTGGATACACACTGGAGCAGTTTTTCACCCAGCCCGAAGCGGCCCTGGAAACCGCAAAAATCACCTGCGAAGAACTTGACTCTGACGCATTATTCGTTCCTCTTAATCCTCTTATGCCGGATGCCCAGGAGGCCTTCAGAAAGCTGATGGGCAAGGCCCCCAGCATAAAGAAAGACAATATCAAAGAAAAGCTTCCCAGGTGGTCTGTCCGGTTACCGCGAGAGGACCCTCTTTTCAGCAGTCATTTGGATATGTGCGAAAAATGCGTGGAGGTGTTCCCGGATTACCATATTAACACAATGATAGGCGGCCCATGGAGCTTTGCCCTGGAGTTACGGGGCGCAAATGAGGCCATGGAGGACCTTTATGACGACAAACAATTCCTTCATGACCTGACGAAATATACCACTGACACCGTGATTGCCAGGTGTTTGGCGGTATTGGAGCTGGGGGTCTTTCCCTTTATAGGAGACCCTTCAGCGGGTATGAGCTTGATTTCACCTGCTGTCTACAGGGAGCATGTCCTTCCCTACCATCAGAAGATCGTGGAGGCTGTCCATGACAAGGGAGGAGGGGTTTCCTTCCACATATGCGGATATGTGGACCCCATCTTTCAGGATCTTATTGACCTTGGTATCGATGGATTGAGTATTGACGGCCCTTCTTCTCTTGAAAAGCTGTTCGAATTGGGCCGGGGGAAGACGACCATAATTGGCAATATTGATCCAATGCTATTTGTGGAAGGGACCCCGGATCAACTGGATGAGGAAGCCAGAAAATGCCTTGACATAGCCCAGGGGGAAGCCAGATATGTCATAGGGCCGGGATGCCAAATACCTCTTCAGGCCAACCTTGACAACATAAAGGCCTTCACCCAGGCATGCCACAAATACGGAGCATTCTAGTCTCCTGATCCAACAGGCTTAGTACAGATATGTCACCTCAAGACAGGAGCGTTTCATGGACTGGATAAAGAGACTACACGAGGCGGTTGTAAAGGGCCAAAAAAGGGAAATAGCGGGATTCGCCGCCGAAGCGCTAAAAGAGGGCATGTCCGCCTCTGCTATCGTCGACGAGGCCGTAATTCCGGCCATGAACAAGGTGTCTGAACTGTGGCGCAACGAGGAGTACTTTGTGCCAGAGGTGATGCGCTCCGCATCCACCATGCAGGTCTGCATGGATGCCCTTAAGCCCCTTCTGGTCACAGGTGAGCATGGCAAGGACCTCAAGGTGGCGATCGGGACGGTGAAGGGAGATCTTCATGACATCGGCAAAAACCTCGTTGCCATCATGCTGGAAGGCGCAGGATTTCAGGTTGAAAACATGGGAGTAGATCTACCCCCTGAACAATTCCTCGAGGCCGCACAGAGAGGGGCAAAGGTCATCGGGCTATCCAGCCTGTTGACCACGAGCATGCCCGGGATGGGAACCGTTATTGAGTTATTTGAAACCAGTGGTCTAAAAGAAAATGTCACGTTTCTTGTGGGCGGTGCCCCGGTAACAGCCAATTTTGCGAGGGAAATCGGCGCGGACCACTATGCCGAGAATGCCGCCGAAGCTGTTGCGGTTCTGAACAACCTCTTTGACTCAGACGCGCAGAACCCCTAAGACGAACGTCTGCGTGGATTTGTTCCCAGGGCCGGGCTGCTTCAGGCCGCCCTGCTCCACTGGCCTCCGCTCAGAGAGGCGGTGGCTCTGCCCGAAGGGCATATTCACCACTATCCAATGATGCTGGGTTATCCAAAATTCACCTATTTCCGTCTCCCCGCGCGTAGGGAACCCAAGATTACCTGGAGGTGATGGCTTGAATCGAGGCTCAGGCCTGGAAATGAGAAAAATGGTCAGGCATGATGGACCATTATTGCATGATCTTTGGGTATAGAGTTCCCTAAGGAATATGGATGCATATTGATGGGAAATAGGTCGTCAACTGGGGGTTCATTACCCAATCATAAGCAAGATTGTAGACCAAAAAGATGATAATTCAAGACATCTCCACTGAGGCAGTATGAAAATAACCCATGTCAACTTAACAGTAGGCGACTCGGTATGTGTAAAGAAAGGGATCGTGAATTCGG